>CAZAIE010000370.1:4448-6984 GCA_964485035.1 uncultured Myxococcaceae bacterium
TCGAAATATCAGCCCGTTGAGCCGATTCGTCCTGATGGGGGCCGGGAAACTCCCGTCGAGCGACGAGCGACGAATTGGCCAAGAAAGGAACTGGCTGGCAGCGGCGAGGGACGGGGACCACCGCACGTTACGTGGCCGCGAGCTCAGGGCGTGACTTCGAGGAGAGCCCCGCGCGGCCACTCCGCAAAATTGCCCATGCACCCTTGATGGCCTCCCCGGCCGCGAAGGGCGTAGACGAGGAAGAGACGTCAGGTTCCCGTGCCTGAACAGCGCCGGGAGGAGGGGGGCCTCTCCCAACCGGCCCCGGGGTGCCCTCTGGAATCCGGAGGGGTTACTTGATCGGCGTTAATTAATTCCCGGACGGGGGTGCCGCTTGCGCCCACCCGCCGCCATCGGGGCGCTCGTCGCGGAGGGCGTCGGGTGCGACGTGGACTCTGCGTCCGTCCTGAACCCTCCCTGGAAGACCGTTCCCTTCCAGGCCACCAGCGGACCATCTCGGAGGCCTCGGGGCCACATCCCCCGCCAGTGTGCCGCGGACGCTCGGGCTGACTAGACTCGCGCCATGCACTCGAACCTCCTGGCGTTGCTGGCCCTTCTCCCGCTCTCCGCAGCGCCGGCCATTCCGGAGTCCGAGTCGGCTCGGCCCGCGCCCGAGCTGCGCCCGGGACCGGCTCCGGCCTCGTCCCGGTTCCCGACGCTCCTGGGCCTCGCCCACAACCGCGTGGTGGTCCGCCTCGACGACCTCCAGCACCCAGCCCAGCGCGCACCCGAAGTGGTGACGCTCGACGCCGCCACCGGGGCGGTGGTCTCGAGCCTCTCCATCCCCGAGCTCGAAGCAGCCTTCCGCCGCAACGCGGCTCCGGGAGAGGCGTACGGCGGGTCCACCCCGACGCTGCGCCCGGCGTCACGTCCGCAGTTCCAGACCGAGCTGCGCAGCTACGTCGATCTCTTGCTCGGTGTCGGGCGTCGTGAGCCGCGACTGGCCGTCAGCCCCGACGGGAAGCGGCTGCTCTTCAACGCCTCGGACTGGATGTACCTCTCGCTGGACGGCGGCAAGACCTTCCGGCTGCTTCCCTCCGCGGCGAGCTACGGTCCGGTCATCGCCCCGGACGGGAAGCGCGGCGCGTTCCGCTCCCTCGACCCGCGCTCGGGCGGCCGCTACAGCGTCTACCTCCAGGACCTCGCCTCGGGCGCCAAGGCGAGGAGGGTCGAGGGAACCGCCGACGCAGGCGAGAAGCTGCTCTTCAGTCCGGACAGCCGCTTCCTCTACGCCACCGCGAGCGCACCCCGGCCCTCCGGCGACAAGGACGGATGCCTGGTGCAGATCGACGTGGCGAAGGGCATCGCGAAGCGGCTGGGCTGCGTCCCCATCCGCTCCTACTCGATGGGCCCTGCCTTCGCGCTCGAACCCGACGGCTCGCGGGCCGTGCTCCTGGGAGAGCAGGGACGCCACCCCGAGTACGTCACGCCCTGGACCGCCTTCGCGCTCCCCTCGGGCGAGGCGCACCCCGGCAAGCCGCTGCTGGTGCAGGCCCCGCTCTTCCCGCTGCTGGTGGGCGGCCGCTGCGCCTGGCCCGCCATCGGGTCGTCGACGATCCCCGTGCTGGACCTCGGGAGCGGCCGGCTCTCGAACGTGCCTGGGGACGCGAGGGTCGTTGGCCTCACCGACGACGGGAGACTCGTGGCAGTCCGGACGAGCGGCACCGGGGTACACGCCGTCCGGCACGCGCTCCCGGCCGACTGAACGCCTCGTCGGGGCAACCCCAACAGCCTCGGCGACGCGCCCCTGGACCTGTGCTACGACCAGTCCACTTTGCGGTCAGGGCGCAGCCCGGGAGACCGATCGACGATGAGCCGGATCGACCGACTGATAGCCGAGGCCGCGAAGCAGTCCTGCGAAGCCATCGTGATGTCCTCGATGCGGCAGGCCCAGTTCCTGGGCGCAGGCGTGCTGCGGCCGTTCTCCAACCGACCGCTCACCACTGACGAGATCCTCGCCCTGGTCACCGAGGTCGCCCCGGGCGAGCACGCGGGCAGCCTCGCCGGCGACTGCGAGTTCAAGTTCCGCTACCAGGGCGACGGCCTGCCCCGGGTGGAGATGACGGTCGATCGGAAGGCGGACTTCGTCTTCGTCCGCATGGACCTCAGCCGGCTGCCGGCCCCCGCGCCGCGACCGCCGACGCCGGTTCCTCCGCCTCCCGCCAGCCCCAGCCGCCCTGCCGCCCAGAAGCCGAGCCGCCCGCCGGCAGCCGTGGCGCCTCCTGTGGCGTCTCCCGCGGCGGCCCCAGTCCCGGTGCTTCCCGACTTCGGCCCGAGCATCGACTTCGGCGCGACCGCCGACTTCGGGGCCTTCAGCGCTCCCTCGGTCAGCTTCGGCCCGCCGCCGGGCGCAGACGCCGCACCGGCCGCCTCGGGCGGGACGCTGGAGCTTCCGGTCGTGGGCTCGAGCCTCGAGCTGGACTCCGAGGGCGCCTTCCGCGGGGCCGACCCCACGGCGGTGAGCGGCGGCGACTTCGAGTTCGGCGCGGCGCGCGAC
>CAZAIE010000371.1:0-3465 GCA_964485035.1 uncultured Myxococcaceae bacterium
GCCTCCCCGCGGGGCAGTCGTGGTCCACCTCCACTCCGCGCACGCGCACCCCCGCGGCCCGCCAGCTCCGGGCGACGGAGGCCAGCTCCTCGAAGTCCACCGCGCCGAGTCCGCCCGTCCCGTCGACCCGGCCGACCGCGACCACCTCGCGCCCGGAGGCCACGAGCGCAGGGAGGTCCACCCCCACCTGCGCCACGCCGTCCGCGGACCACTCCCGGGAGAGGACGTGCAGGGCGCGCAGCTCGGCGGGGGCCTCGCGGACCGCGCGGGCGACCGCCGGGCTCCAGCGGCGCTGCCAGACGTAGGCCTCGTGACCGAACCGCGGCTCGGCGCGACAGGACGCGAGGACCGACAGGAGAAGCAGGACGGGGACCCGAGGCATCGGGCGGATGCTTGGCCCCGGCACCTCGGGAGTCAAGCCGCGGCCGGTCGGACGATCGGACGGACTCGCGATCGACCGCCCGACCTCAGTGTGCGATTTCGCCCACGCCCTCCTGTGCGCCGCGTTTCGCCACGTGGATCGAGCGGGTACAGTGCGCGCCGTTCTCCCGACACCTTGTGAGGTCCCCGTGAATCCTTCGCGTCTCTTCGCCCTGGCCGTGCTCTGCGCGGCCGTCTCCGCCTGCGGCAGCAAGACCCCGGAGCCCGAGCCGCCGACCGGCGCGCCCGTCGGCTCGGCCTGCGCCGCGGCCTCCGAGTGCACCCACCCGCCGGCCTCGAGCTGCCTCTCGGAGTTCAAGCCGGTGAAGGGGCTGATCAAGCCGGGGACCGACCCCGCGCTCGCGGCCAGCTTCGAGGCCATCGGCCTGGACTTCCCCGGCGGGTACTGCAGCACCGCGGTGAACTGCTCGAAGGACTCCGAGTGCGGCGAGGGCGGCACCTGCTTCGTGGCGCTGGCCGGCGTCAGCAAGACCACCCTCGACGAGCTGAGCACCACCGTCCCCTTCGACGTGACCGCGTTCGCGAGCCTGGGTCTCTGCCTCAAGTCCTGCCAGACCAAGGACGACTGCCGCGCCGGCTACAAGTGCGGCTGGCCGCTGGGTGACTTCCTCTCGCTGGTGCCGGGGGCCACTTCGAAGAACTTCTGCATCGCGCTGGTCGACCCGTGCAAGCAGTCGCCCTGCCAGAACGGCGGGAGCTGCAAGGCCGACGGCGAGGCGTACACCTGCACCTGCGCCGCGGGCTTCTCGGGCACGAACTGCGAGAACAACGTGGACGAGTGCAGCCCCAACCCCTGCCAGAACGGCGGCACCTGCACCGACGGCGTCGCGTCCTTCACCTGCGCCTGCGCGCAGGGCTTCGGCGGCAAGACCTGTGAGACGGCGCTGCTGACCTGCACCCCCAACCCCTGCAAGAACGGCGGCACCTGCGACGAGTCGTCCGGCAGCGCCGTGTGCACCTGCGCCAAGGGCTACGCCGGCAAGACCTGCGAGACCGACGTCGACGAGTGCGCGGCCGCGCCCTGCAAGAACGGCGGGACCTGCACCGACGCCGTGGGCGCGTACACCTGCGCGTGCAAGCCCGGCTTCACCGGCAGCGACTGCGAGACCAACGTCGACGACTGCGCGGCGGCGCCCTGCAAGAACGGCGGGACCTGCGTCGACGGCGTGAACGACTTCACCTGCACCTGCGCCAAGGGCTACGCCGGCAAGACCTGCGAGACCGACATCGACGAGTGCGCGGCGAACCCCTGCCAGAACGGCGGCACCTGCAAGGACGCGGTCGGCGACTACACCTGCACCTGCCTCGCCGGCTTCACCGGGAAGAGCTGCGAGACCAACGTCGACGACTGCGCCGCCGCGCCCTGCCAGAACGGCGGGACCTGCACCGACGGCATCAACGACTACGTCTGCACCTGCCCCAACGGCTTCGGCGGCAAGAACTGCGACCTGGTGGTGAACGGCTGCAACCCGAACCCCTGCCTCAACGCCGGCACCTGCAAGGACCTGGGCAACAAGGACTTCGAGTGCACCTGCCCCGCGGGCTACTCGGGCAAGACCTGCGAGACCAACGTCGACGACTGCTCGCCCAACCCCTGCCAGAACGCCGGGACCTGCACCGACGGGGTGAACGACTTCACCTGCACCTGCAAGCCCGGCTACAGCGGCAAGACGTGCACCACCAACGTCGACGAGTGCGCGTCCAACCCCTGCAAGAACGGCTCGATCTGCGTGGACGGCGTCGCGGACTTCACCTGCACCTGCAACCCGGGGTGGTCGGGCAAGACCTGCGAGACCAACATCGACGAGTGCTCGCCCAACCCCTGCATCAACAGCGGCACCTGCAAGGACGGCCTCGCCGACTACACCTGCACCTGCCCTGCGGGCTTCACCGGGAAGAACTGCCAGACGAACATCGACAACTGCACCCCCAGCCCCTGCCTGAACGGCGGGACCTGCGTCGACGGCGTGAACGACTTCACCTGCCAGTGCACCGGGACCTACTCGGGCAAGACCTGCGAGATGAAGTGCGGCCAGAGCCAGCTCGTGACCTACAGCCTCGCGGGCAAGTTCTGGCTCAGCGAGACGCCCCTGAATGCGGGCAATGGCGACTGGGTGCTGCCCGGAACGGCGGCGCGCACTGGCGGCACGCCGGCGGTCACCACCCCGCCCCGCGTGGTCCTGCGCGTCGCGGGGACCAAGGTCTCGCTGGTGAGCTTCGACCTGGGCCACAACATCTACCAGGACTCCGGGCCGAAGATTTACACGAACATCCTCCACACCGTTCCCGCCAACGTCTGCGGCGCCGGGAAGGGCACGCTCTCCGGCACGACGCTCACCTGGGACACCTGCACCACGACGGGGCAGTACGGCAACAAGAACTGGGTCACCTCCGAGCAGGCGACCGGTCCCGGATGCATCTCCAACTGGGGAGACACCGGCAACATCCACTGCACCAACGGCTTCATCATCCCCTGCAGCACCGGCCAACTCAGCGCCGGGAACAACGCGGTCACCCGTCCGCCGGTCTGGAACCAGCCGCTCAGCAAGTTCATCTTCAAGGACGCCACGCTCAAGGAGTTCACCGCGGCGAAGTTCCAGGTGCCCAACGACAAGAAGAACGCCAAGTCGGAGATCGAACTCACCTCCGCGGTCGAGCTCAGCCGGGTCACCGAGGTGACGCCCGACTGCGCCTGCCAGTAGCCGCACCGCAGCTCCGGACCCGGGTCTCTCGGGTCCCATGAGGGTCGCGCCCGCCCCGGTCCGCCGGGGCGGGCGTCTTCGTTCCTGCCCCGAACAGGGCTCCCCGGACGAGACGCTCGTCGCTATCGATGAGCTTCCCGATTCGAGAGGCCCGATGGCATCCCGTCCGCTGCGTCCCTGGCTCGGCTTCCTCGCCGCGGTCGTCTACTTCCTTGGCGCGTGGTGGGTGCGCCCGCTCGGCCACGAGAACCCGCTGCTGCTCTGGGCCGGGGCGCTGCCCATCCTCATCCTCGCGGTGCCGTCGCTGCGCGTGGTGGAGGCG
>CAZAIE010000371.1:3475-6495 GCA_964485035.1 uncultured Myxococcaceae bacterium
GCTCTTCGGTCTCTGGGTTCCGGTGGGTGGCGGGCTCTTCAGCGTCCCGCTGGTGGCGATGGTGCTGCTCACGCTCGCGCACCATGCGCGCTCGCGGCTGTGCGCGCTGGCGGCGCTGGGGGTGGTGGTGCTCTGGGCGGACCTTCCGAGCCTCTTCGCCGGCTTTCGCCCCGACGCCTTCCGCATCGCGCTGGGCACCGCCTCCGGGCTCGCTGCGGTGGCGGTGGTGGTCGAGCAGTTCGTCCGCCGGGTCCCTGCCGCGGCGCTCGTGCGCCCGCGCTGAGTCAGTGGGACAGCAGGGCTTCGACCTCTGCCAACGTGGGGATCGCCGGCCGACCGCCCACCTCGCGGGTCTGCAGCGCCGCGGCAGCATTGGCGAAGCGCATGGCGGGGCGCAGCGCCATCCCCTTCAGTGCGGCGTAGAGGAACGCGGCGTGGAAGACGTCGCCGCACGCGGTGGTGTCCACCGCGCGGACCGGGAAGGCGGGCTCGCGCACCACCCTCCCGTCCTCGAGCGCGGCGCAGCCCTGGTCGCCCAGCGTCACGCAGACGACCGCGTCGGGGTTGAGGCGCTGGAGCGCCAGCATGCCGCGCTCGAGGTCGACCTCCCCGGTCAGGAGCGCGGGGAACGCCTCAGGGACGACACACAGGTCGACCAGGCGCAGCGCCACCTCGGTCTGCGGCAACAGGTGGTCGATGTCGATTGAGGTGAGCGCCCCCGCCTCGCGCGCCCAGCGCAAGGGCTCGAGCCCGCCCGCGAGCCCGGTGGCGTCGACGTGGAAGGCCCGGGCCTGCCCGAGCTCCTCCGCGCGCAGCTGGTGGGGACGCAGCACGGTCCGATCGTCACGGCGCCACACCACCGTCCGCGCGCCCGAGTCCTGTTCGATCAGGATGAAGGCGACCTGGGTCTGGCCGTCGGGAGAGAACCGCACGTCCGAGGCGTCCACGCCCTCGCGCTCGAGCTCGGCGACCGACCAGCGCCCGAGCTCGTCGTCGCCGACCATGCCCAGGTACTTGGCGCGCAGCCCCAGCCGCTGGCAGGCCACCATCGCCGTGGCGATCTGCCCGCCGCCCTGCTGCGAGTGGCTGGCCATGCGCACCTTGTCGTCGCGGCCGGGGAACCGGGGCACCACGCACAGGTTGTCCACGGCGATCTCACCGAGGCCGAGGACGTCGAACGGGCGAGGCGCGGGCGGAGACAGGGGCAGGCGGGGCATGGCGGCTCCTGCGCGCTCAGTCGGACGAGACCCGGCCGGCGCGGACCTGGAAGACCTTCCGGTCGGAGAGGCGCACCGCGGTGAGGCGGCGGCCCCACGCGCAGCCGGTGTCGAGGGCGACGAGCTCGCGGCGCTTCATCAGCCCCAGCGCGGCCCAGTGGCCGAACAGGATGGGCGTGCCGCGGCTGGCCCGGGGGCGGGCGTCGAACCAGCAGGAGAGACCGCGGGGCGCGTCCGAGGGGTGGCCGGAGTAGCCCATGACCATCTCGCCGTCCGCGTCGAGCATCCGCATGCGGGTCATGGCGTTGATGATCACCCGGTGGCGGTCCGCTCCGCGCAGGTCGTCGCTCCAGCGAGCGGGGATGTCGCCGTACATCTCCTCGAACAGCCGCTTGGGACGCCGGCCGCGCAGCTCCTCCTCGACCTCGCGGGCGAGGGCCCGGGCGCGGGAGACGGACCAGTCGGGCAAGAGGCCCGCGTGGACCATCGCCCAGCCGTGGGCGACGTGCATCAGCGGCTGCCGGCGGAGCCAGTCGAGCAACTCCTTGCGGTCCGGGGCTTCCAGCACCTGGTTCAGCGTGTCACGACGCCTGGACTCGGCGTTGGTGTAGGCCCGGGCGAGCAGGTGAAGGTCGTGGTTTCCCAGCACCACCACCGCGGCACGGCCCAGCGAGCGCACGAAGCGCAGCACCCCCACCGAGTCCGGGCCACGGTTGACCAAGTCGCCGGCGAGCCAGAGCCGATCGCGCCGGCGGTCGAACCGCACCTTGTGGAGCAGGCGCTGGAGCGGCTCGAGGCAACCCTGGACGTCGCCGACTGCGTAGATCGCCATGCCGCGCTGTGCCTCGTCCCCCGGGGTGACGGGCCGCGTTCCCGCTGCGGCCCCGGGCGTTCTACTCGTCCCCGTCGTCCAGGTCCACGGTCCCGAGGAACTCGCCGCGCAGCACGCGCCCGTCCTCGGTCTGCACCGCCTCGTACTCCTTGCCGCACTGCGGGCAGGAGAGCGTCTCCACGTCCACCAGCTCCTGGGGCTTGCCGTCCACCACCCGCAGGTACGCCTGGAGCAGGAGCTCGGAGGAGCCGCAGGTGCAGCGCGCGTCCCCCTCGGCGCCCTCCACGAGGCTGGAGGAGGCGGCGTCCTCCTCTGCGGCGGCGAGGCTGCGCTCGAACTCGAAGTCGGCGGGGGGCCCGCCCTGCGATGACCGTTGGTTTCGTCGTCCCATGGGCGACAAGGTAGCGCCAAGGCCCGGTTTGGGCACGCGCAGAAGGGGTGGGACCGCAAGACTACGGCCCGGAGGGAAGCGCAGCGCCGGGCGAAGTCGAATCCCAAGACTTCGACTAGAATTCGGCTCGTTTCGTTCCGAGGTGACCATGGGGCAAGGCGACAACCCGGTGCCGGTGGTCCGGCTCGAGCTCAAGCACGTCAACCTGCAGGAGCTGGTGCAGATGGACGAGCTGCTCGGGTCGGCGCCCCTCTTCCGCGCCGCCGGGCCCCAGGGAATGCAGCGGCTGCTCCAGGTGGCCACCCCGCGCCGGCTGCAGGACGGCCAGCCGGTGTACCAGGAGGGGGACGGCACCAACAGCCTGTTCATGGTCCTGCGCGGCGAGGTCACGCTGGCGCGCAGCGCCGCGGCCATCGCCACGGTGCGCAAGGGCGAGTTCTTCGGCGAGGCGGAGGTGCTCTCGCCCAAGGCGCGGCGCGGCTGCACCGCCACCGCGGCGGGGCCCACCGACGTGGCCGAGTTCCCGCTCGCCGAGATCATCGCGGCGATGGAGTCGCAGCTGCGGGTGCTGGTGCTCCTG
>CAZAIE010000371.1:6505-6982 GCA_964485035.1 uncultured Myxococcaceae bacterium
ACCCGCGACCTGCGCGCCAAGGCCGGCGACGAACTCACCGACTTCCTCAACCGCTGGTAGGAGCCGCCATGGCGAACCGCCTGCCGCAGCACGCGCAGCACGACGCGGACGACGACGAGAAGGACGTCGACCGGCGCGACGACTTCGACTGCCCGGTGTGCAGCGCCAACAACCCCTACGACGACGGCTTCAAGCCGGGCGACGAGATCCGCTGCTTCTACTGCGGCCAGGAGTTCAAGGTGGAGAAGACCGCCGAGGGGAAGTGGCGGTACCGGGAGATCTGACCGTCAGTGCCGGGCGCCGAAGATGGCGGTGCCCACCCGCACCAGCGTCGCGCCCTCCTCGATGGCCACCTCGAAGTCGGCGCTCATCCCCATCGACACCGTCGGGAGCCCGTGGGCCTTCGCCAGCGCCGCGACGCGCCGGAAGTGTGGACGGGTGGCCTCGGGGTCGTCGGCCGGCGGGGGGATGCACATC
>CAZAIE010000372.1:0-6916 GCA_964485035.1 uncultured Myxococcaceae bacterium
GTCATGAAGATCCTCGCCATCAACGCAAGCCACCGTGGACGCCGGGGCCACACCGCCTACCTCATCGACCGGCTCTTCGCCGGGGCTCGCGCGGCCGGGGCCGAGTGCGAGGAGGCGACGCTGGCGTCCCTCGAGCTGCGGCGGTGCGTCGCCTGCGACCGCTGTCAAAAAGTGGAGCCGCGGTTCCGGTGCGTCTTCGACGACAAGGACGACGTGCGCAGCGTCTTCCAGAAGATCGCCAGCGCGGACCTCGTGATCTGGGCGAGCCCGGTCTACGTCTTCGGGCTCTCGTCGCTGCTGCGGACGCTGCTGGAGCGCTTCTACGGCACCGCCGACGCGGCCGACCTGTGCGTCTCGCGCGGGGGGCTCATGTTCCACGCGGTGGACCCGGCGCTCGCCGGCAAGCCTTTCGTCTCGCTCGTCTGCTGCGACAACATCGAGGACGCGACCCCCAGGAACGCGCGGGAGTTCTTCCACGTGTTCTCGCGCTTCATGGACGCCCCGCAGGTGGGCGAGCTGGTGCGCAACGGCGGCAGCCTCTGCCGCTTCCAGGAGACGCCGCACCCGCCCCGGGTCGCCGCCGTGTACGCCGCCTACGAGCAGGCGGGCCGCGAGCTCGCCACGGCCGGGCGGATCAGCTGGACCACGCAGCGCCGCGCGAACCGTGAGGTGGTGCCGATGCCGCTCTTCGCCTGGCTGAAGCGACTGCCCTCGCGACGCATGCGCGACCAGTTCGTGGCCAGGGCCAAGGCGATGCGCACCGGCTAGCGGAAACCGAGACCTGGCGCGAGCGACCTCTCCCGTACGACTTCCCCCCGCCCTCCTTGCCGTCTCGTGCGGGCCCGGTCTAGCTTCGCGGCGCAGGACGATGCGGTGACGCTGCGACGAGGGGGCTGGGACATGGGGAAGCCGAATCGAGGACGGCCGGAACAGGGGAGGTCCCACCCGGACCGCCGCAAGCCAACCGACAACAAGGGGCTCACCCTCTATTTCGCAGCCTGGATGCTCGGGGCTTGGGGCTCCCTCTCGGCGTGGATCTGGATGCCAGGCACCGCGATCGTCCAGCCCCTCGCGGCGATCGTGGGACTGGCGCTCGCGCTCTCGGCGCTGGGAGTGGCCGGCGTGGTCCTGCTGGTGCGCGGCCGTGGCGAGCCGACCCGGATCCTGGTGGGTGCGCCCGTGCTCGTGATCCTCTGCGCCGTGGGCATTGGCGTGAGCCTGCCCCACCTCGCCAACCGGCTGCTCGACTCGCAGCCGTCGATGATCCAGGAGGCGGCCTTCTCCTCCCGGTCGACGTACAAGGGCCGGACCGGCTCCACGCTGCGCCTCGTGGGCGGACCGTTCGACGGCGCCGTGTTCCACCTGAGCGGCGACTGGAGCTACGGCCACGTCCACCAGGTCGGCCTGCACCCCGGACGGCTCGGCTGGGCCTGGGTGGACGAGGGGCGCGGGCTCAGCGCGCGGTAGCACCGGTCCGTCAGCGCCGCGCCGAGACCTCGAAGAACGCCCCTCTCAGCCGGCCCTCGTGAAAGCCGAGCCGCGCCAGCGTCCCCGGCAGCTCCGCTGCGCCAGTTCGCGCCAACTGCGCCCCATCGAGGACCACCTGGCCGACGTGTTCAAGGGGCAGGAGCGCCACGATGGCCCGCGCCTCGGCGATCGCCGCCCGCCACTGGTGCGATGGCAATGGAGGATGTCGATCCAGTCCCGGGGCTCGCGCCTGCCGACCACGGCCAGCAGCTTGTTGGTCGCCCACTGGACGAGCGTCGAGTCCGGCCCGTGCGAGACCTCGGCCTCCACGAAGGCCGGGGCCTCACGGACGACGCGCACCGACAGCCCTTCCCGCTGCAGGCGGAGCCGATCGTTGGCCCACGACGTCGCGAGCGCCTCCTGCGCGTCGTGGAACCGGTCGATGTCCTGGGACCGTCACTGCCTTGCGAGCAATTCGTTGAGGGCCTCGCCGCCTGCGACGTAGCTCTCACCACTGCGCTTGCGCTCGTCGGCTAGGAGCAGGCAGAGGCGACGCTGGAACTCCGACAGAGCCATTCCTTGAGCCTCCCGGCACGAACGAACGTCTTCGTCCGCGGGCCCCCTGCTCGCGCGGCTCAGTGCGCCTCGGCCCAGCTCTTCCCCACCCCGGACTCGACCTCGAGCTCGACCTTGAGCTTCGCCACGCCCTGCATGGACTCGACCAGCAGCTTCCGCGCGCGCTCCACCTCGTCCTCGGGCGCTTCGATCATCAGCTCGTCGTGGACCTGCAGCAGCAGCCGGGACCTGAGCTTCTCGGCCTTCAGGCGCCGGTCCACCTCGATCATCGCCTTCTTCATCAGGTCCGCCGCGGTCCCCTGGATCGGCGTGTTCACCGCGATGCGCTCCGCCCCGTTGCGCGTCGCCGGGTTGCGCGCGTGGATCTCCGCGACGAACCGCCGCCGGCCGAACAGCGTGCTCACCTCGCTGGTCTGCTTCGCCTTGGCGATGGTCGCGTCCAGCCAGGTGCGCACGCCGTGGTACCGCTCGAAGTACCGGTTGATGATCGCCTGCGCCTCGGCGCCGGGCATGTCCAGCCGCTGCCCCAGCCCGAACGAGGTGAGCCCGTACGCGATGCCGAAGTTGATGGCCTTGGCCGCGCGGCGCATCTCCTGCGTCACGCTCGCGACCGGGACGCCGTAGACCTCGGCGGCGGTGCGGGTGTGCACGTCCTCGCGGCGGGCGAACGAGTCGAGCAGCGCCGGGTCCTCGCTGACGTGCGCGAGCACCCGCAGCTCGATCTGGCTGTAGTCCGCGGACACGAACCGGCAGCCCTCCTCGGCCACGAACGCCTGGCGCACGCGCTTGCCCAGCTCGGTGCGCACGGGGATGTTCTGCAGGTTCGGGTCCGACGAGCTCAGCCGCCCGGTCGCGGTGAGCGCCTGGTGGTACGAGGTGTGGATGCGGCCGTCCTTCTCGATGAGCGTGGGCAACGTGTCGAGGTACGTCCCCTTGAGCTTGAAGAGGCTGCGGTACTCGATGATGGCCCGGGGCAGCGGGTGCTGCTCGGCGAGCTTCTCCAGCACCTCCTGGTCCACCGACGGCCCGCTCTTGTTCTTGCGGATGACCGGCAGGTGCAGGTCCTGGAAGAGGACCTTGGCGAGCTGCTGGTTGGAGTTCACGTTGAAGGGCGCTCCGGCGATGCGGGCGACCTCGGCCTCCTGGTCCTTGAGCAGCCGCGTCACCTCGTCGTCGATGCGCTGCAGCTCGGCGCGGTCCACCTTGATGCCCGCGTGCTCCATCTCCGCGAGGATGGGCAGGAGCGGCAGCTCGAGCTCCTGGAACAGGCCCGTGACCTTCGCCTCCTCGAGCTCGGGCGTGAACTTGCGGCAGAGCTGGTGCGCGGCGTCGGCGCACGAGGCGGCGTAGGCGGCGCCCTCGGCCACCAGCACCTCCGCACCGTCGCGGGGCTTGCCGCTCGAGAGGCGCACGTCCCCGGGCAGCTCCACCCCGAGCCGCTCGCGGGCGAGGTCGGCGAGGTGGTGCTCGCGGCGCGACGCGTTGAGCAGGTAGCTCGCCAGCTCGGAGTCGCAGCGCAGGCCGCGCAGCGTGAGCCCGAGCTGCCTGAACCCGAGGTAGTCGGCCTTGAAGTCGTGGCCGTACTTGGGGCGCGCGGGGTCCTCGAGGAGGGGCGCGAGCTTCTGGGCGACGAGGGCCCGGTCGAGCTGGCGCGGCATGCCCAGGTAGTGGTGGCGCAGCGGCACGTAGAAGGCCTCGCCGCCGCCGGTCGCGAAGGCCACGCCCACCAGCGAGTCGGTGCGCGCGCGGGGCCCGGCGCAGAAGGCGCGCACGGCGATGACCTCGGCGGCGGCGAGCCGAGCCACGAGCGCGTCCAGCCCCGCCTCGTCGAGCACGGTGGCAATCGACGCCTTGGCGTTGGTGATGGGCGGAGGGGGCAGGTTGCGCAGGAGCGCCGAGAACTCCAGCTCGCCGAAGAGCCGGCGCACCGCGGGCTCGTCGATGGGCTGGCGCGCAAGCTCCGCGGTCTTCTCCCCGACCGGCAGGTCGCTCTTGAGCAGGACCAGCTTGCGCGCGGTGCGCATCGTCTGGACGTGCTCCTTGAGGCGCTCCGCCAGGGCCTTCGCCCCGCGGATGTCGGTTTTGGGCACCTCGTCGAGGCGGGCGATGAGCGACTCGACGTCGCCGAACTTCTGGATCAGTGCGGCGGCGGTCTTGGGGCCCACCTTGGGGACGCCGGGCACGTTGTCCACGTCGTCGCCGACCAGCGCCATGTACTCGACCACCTGGTCGGCCCGGACCCCGAGCCGCTCGGGGACGTCGGCGAGACGGGTCTGCCTCTCGGTCATGGTGTCGAAGAGCTCGACGTGCTCGGAGACGAGCTGCATCAGGTCCTTGTCGCCGGTGATGATGCGCACGTCGAAGCCCTGCGCGACCGCGTACCTCGCGGCGGAGGCGATGACGTCGTCGGCCTCGTAGCCCGGCACCTCCAGCGCCGCGACCTTGAGCGCCTTGACCACCTCGCGGACCAGGGCGAACTGGGGGACGAGGTCGTCGGGAGGCGGCGGCCGGTTGGCCTTGTAGTTGGGGTCGATGGTCTGGCGGAAGGCGCGCCCGTCCTTGTCCCAGGCGATGGCGACGTGGGTCGGCTCGCCGTCGCGCAGGGCCTTGAGCAGCATGTTGGTGAAGCCGTAAACCGCGTTGGTCGGCACCCCCTTGCTGTTCGAGAGGTGGGGGATGGCGTGGTAGGCGCGGAAGACGTAGGAACTGCCGTCGATGAGGGTCAGCGTGGGGCGCTGGGGGGCGTTCATCCGCGGCACGCTAGGGGCCCGGTCCGGGTCGGTCAAGCCGCAGAACGGCTTGTGGTAGCGTGGCCGCACGTCCATGAGCGAACCACTCGGAAGCCTCTTCCTCCGCGCCCGCCGACTCCAGCCGCAGCACGTGGAGGAAGCCCTCCGCAGACAGGCGGCCCACGGTGGCCGCATCGGGACCAACCTCGTCGAACTCGGCTACGTGGACCTGGACGTGCTCACTGCGGCGCTCGCGGCGCAGCGGCACATCCCCGCGGCGACGGTGGCGGAGTTCGAGGCCACGACCCAGCCCATCCTCTCCGCGCTCCCTGCGGCGCTGGCGGCCCGGCACCTGGCCTTCCCGCTCCGAGTGGGCCAGGGCGCGGTGGTGCTGGCGATGGCGAGCCCGTGGGACCTCGCCGCCATCCGGGAGATCGGCAACGCGCTGAACCGCTCCATCGTGGCCAAGCTGGCGCCGGAGCTGCGGATCCTGGAGTACCTCGAGAAGCGCTACGGGCTCCCCCACCCGCGCCGGCAGCAGTCCCAGCGACCGGGCGAGGCCGGTCCCTTCAAGCCTCTCGCCGCCGGGGAGTACCTCTCGAGCGACGACGACGACTCGTACCTCCAGACCGGCGGGGCCCCGGGCCCCTCCCTCACTCCCGCGCGCGGGTTCGCGGCGCCGGCGCCGACCCCTGCGCGCGCCATGCCAGTGCCTGCCGTGACGCCAGCCCGGGGAATACCCGCGCCGGTCGTCCCCGTGCGCCCAGCGCCTGGCCCGACGCCGGCCCGGCCGATTCCCGCCGTTCCGGCTCCCGCGCACCTCACGCCTGCCCGCGGCATTCCCGCCATGACTCCGCGCCCGACGCCTTCCCAGGCCCCGGGTGCGATGCCTCCGCCGCGACTGACGCCTTCGCAGGGGACACCGGCCGTTGGCGCGCCGCGGCTCACCCCCTCGGGAGGCATTCCGGCGGTTCCAGTGCCGCGCCTGACCCCCGCGGGTGGAATCCCGGCGGTCCAACCCCGGCCAACGCCAGTCCCCGGACTGGGTGCGCCACCGCGCCTGACGCCTTCCCGTGAGCTACCGGCGATTCCCTCGCCCGCAGCGATGCCTACGCCGGCGCCCGTGTCGATGGACCCGTTCGCAGATCTCCTGGGGCCGGCAGTGTCCATGCCGGTCGGCGGTCCGCTGGCATCCCCTCTGGCTTCTCCACTCGCGGCCTCGACGGCGACGTCCGAGACCCCGCTGCTCGACGCGTTCCTCGCAGCGCCGGTCGCCCCGGTCGCGGCGCCCGAGCCGGCACCGAGCCCGGACGACTCCGAAGGTGAGCTGCTGCAGGGCGAGCTGCTCGAGGGAGAGTTGGTCTCGGACGCAGAAGGAGAGCCGCTGACCGAGCCCGTTGCCCCGGCGCCCGTTCCCCGGCAGGCGACTCCAGCAGCGATCGCACCGCCGAATCCTGCCGACCCGCTGGCCGCCGCTTCTTGGGCGATGGACCTGATCCCCCAGGCAGAGCCGGCAACGCCAGTGCCGCCGCCACCTGCGCCCCGGTTGCCAACCCCGACGCTCGAACTCGGAGCAGAGGCGCTGGTCGAGGAGCCACCGGCCCCCGCGCCGCGCCAGCCCACTCCGACCATCGACCTCGTCACCGACATGCTCGTGGAGGAGCCTCCACCGTCGCCGAGGCAGCTCACCCCCTTGCTGGAAGAGCCGCCCCCGGTCAGTGCGCCTCCCCTTCCCCTGGTCGAATCCGCCGGTCCGATCCCAGCGAGGCAGCCGACTCCCCTCCTGGAGGAGCCGCCCGACCTCGAGCCGCCTGCGTCCACCGAGCCGAGCGATCCCCTCCTCGACTGGTCCCTGGACGAGGTCGCGCCCGCGCCCGTCCCGCCTCCGGAGCCTGCGCCTCCAGCCGCCGTTTCCGAAGCGCAGCCCCTTCCGACGCCGACCGCTGCCGCTCCCGAGCCGCTCGCGGACTCTTGGGCGATTCCCGAGGCCTGGCCCATCGCGGAGGCAGTGCCACCAAGCGCACCCGAGCCCCTCGTCGCTGCTCCTGAGCCCGTCATCGCGCCCGAGCCAGTCATCGCAGCGCCCGAGCCCGTCGTCGCTCCACCCGAGCCATTCATCGCAGCGCCCGAGCCTGTCATCGCAG
>CAZAIE010000373.1:0-6911 GCA_964485035.1 uncultured Myxococcaceae bacterium
GCCTTGAACTGGGCGATCGCCTGGTCGGTGTTCCCGGCCTGGACCGCCCGCATCCCGTCCTGGAACGCGTCCTGGATCTTCTCGGTCGCGCGCTTCTCGGCTGCCGGGTCGGCCTTCGGCTCGGGCTTGGGCTCGGCCTTCGGCTCGGTCACCACCTGCGGCCGCTCGGGAATGTCCGGCGTCGGCCCCTCGGGGACCGTGACGGGGCCGGCGTCGGCCTCTCCCTCGGTGAGCCCGTCCTCGGGCTTGGGCTCCACCGTGGTGCAGGCAGAGCTGCAGACGAGACCGACCAGCAGGACCAGCACGGGCCCTGCGAACAGGGAGCCCCGGAGCGGGCCGTGGGGGGCGTTCATTCCTTGTCCTCCCCGAGCTTGCCGCCGCCCGGTTTCTTCACCGCCGGCCCCTCCGCGGTCTCCACCAGCGACGCCGGGTACACCGTGGACTCCACGGGCACCGAGCGCGCCTTCTTCAGCACCTTCACGTCGCTGCGCAGCCGGGCGAGCGACTCCTGGGTGCGGTCACACCACTCGTTGTCGACGAGTTGCTTCTCGCGGCACTCCTTGGCGGTCGTCTGGTAGGCCTCGACGGCCTTCTCTTCCATGCCGGTGACCTTGTCGACCAGGGTCTGCCGGTAGACGTCGCAGCCCTCCTCGCCGTACGCCGCCTTGATGTCCGGCGGGCAGGGCGACTCGACCAGCGTGTTGGCGAAGCGCTCGAGGACGAAGCCCTTCTTGTAGGAGGCCGCGAGGATCCACTCGACCGACTTGTACTGGTAGACCTCCGAGAAGCTGTCCTGCAGCTTCTTGGCCTCGGTGAGCTTGGCCTTGAACGCGTTCTCCAGCGCCTTGCCGCGTCCGGTGAGCTTGATGTCGTCCCACTTCTTGAACTCGTACTCGGCCAGTTGGAAGCGGGCGTAGCCAGCGGCGGAGGAGGCCGCCTCCTCACGGGCGGTGAGGCCGCGCTTCTTGTACTCCTGGGTCGCGGTGGCCCAGCTGTCGCGGGCGCCCTTCTCGTTCTTGAGCGTGCGCTGGCAGTCGCCGATGCGCTTGTACGCGTCCACCACGCGCTCGGACTGCTTGGCGTCCTTGGCGAACTTGCGGATGAACTCGTTGAGCGCCCGCGCCTGCCCCGGACAGTCGCTCATCTTCTCGTAGATGGTCGCCGCCTTGTAGAGGTTCTTGGGCGCGTCCTCGTCGGTGGGGTAGAGCTCGGCGAAGCGGGTGAACTGCCGTGCCGCCTCCTGGTAGCGCTGCAGCGCCTCGAGCAGGCGCGCGAGGTTGTTGAGCGCCGCGGGCCGGTCCTTGGACTTGGGGTAGGTGTCCACCAGCAGCTTGTAGCGGTCCACCGCCTTCTCGTGGTCGTAGCTGTTCTCGGCGTTGACCGCGACGCGGAAGAGCGCCACGTCGGCGAGGTCCGACTTCTTGTACTCGGTGTAGATGCGCTCGTAGAGCTTGAGCGCGGACTCGAAGCGGCGGGCGTTCTCGCGGCAGACCGCGGCGTTGTTGAGCGCCTTGTCCGCGTACTTGTAGTCCTTGTTGCGCGAGACCAGGTCCTCGTAGAGCTTGCCGGCCTCGTCCCACTTCTTCTCCTCCATCAACTTCTCGGCCTGCTTGAACATCGCGTTGTCGCCGAAGTTGGTGAGGATCTTGCCGGCATCGGACTTGGGGTCGACCTTGGCCTTCCCGTCGTTTCCCGGCTTCACCAGGTTGTTGGTGAACTCCGTGACCGCCACCCAGTCCTTGGTGATGAGGAAGGTCTCCAGGGTCAGGTTGGAGGCGAACTTCGCGAACTCGCTGTCCGGGTAGCGCTCGGCGATCTGGGCGAAGCGGCGGCGGGCCTCCTCGAAGTCGTCGTAGGCGTAGTAGACCTCGGCGGCGCGGTAGGCGACCTTGGCCGCGCCCTCGTGCCGCGGCTGCCCCTTGAGGAAGGCGTCGGCGGCCGAGATGAACCGCTTCCACAGCTCCGGGATCTCCTCCTTCTGCAGCGGCTTGTTCTCCGGCCGCTCCTTGGAGGTGAGCGGGGGCCTCGTCTCCAGCGTCGGGGGCGCAGCCTTCTGGCGCGCGTCGATCTCCCGCTGGAAGGCGAGCACCGCGTTGTAGGCCGCGTCGGCCTTGAACCGGGTGTCCGCGGTCGAGTCGCGCACCGCCTCGTAGTGCTGCGCCGCCTCCATGAACTGCAGCGACGAGTACTGGCACTCGGCGAGGTAGTACTCGAGCTCGTAGGCCACCTTGGAGTGCGGGAAGCGCTTGAGGTAGTCGCCGTAGCCGCGCGCGGCGATCTCGAACTCGCGCTTGGCCAGGTCCACCTTGTCGCTCTTCACGTACTGCAGCGCCTGCTGGTGGTGGTAGATGGCCGCCGAGTAGAGGCTCTTCTCGGAGAGCTCCTGCGCGCCCTTGATGACGTCGGTGTTGCTCTTGTTCTGGTCGTGCCAGGCGGTGCCCGGGGCGAAGTTCTTGACCAGCGCCTCGCGCTCGGAGAACGCGCTGTCGAAGTCGCGCATCCCCTGCTCGTACGCCTTGACGATCTTGTCCTGGATCTGCGGGGCCTGCGGGTTGGTGGGGTCCTTGGCGAGGTTCTGCTTGTACGCCGCCACCGCCTCCTGCCACTTGGTCTGGTCGGAGTAGACGTCGCCCAGGCGCTTCCACAGCTCGGCCTCCCACGGCCGCGGCCCGATGCGCCCGAACAGCTCCTGCGCCTTGGCGATGTTGCCCCACTTCTCGTCGGCGAAGGAGATGGCCATGTACTGCAGCGCCTCCGTCCGCAGGTCGCCGCCGGCCTCGTCGTCCCCCGCCTCCTTGCTCTTCTGGTCGTAGTAGTCGACCAGCTGGACGAAGGAGTCCACCGCGCGGTCGAAGGCGTCCATGCGGTAGTAGGTCCAGCCCAGCTTGTAGAGCGCCTTGTCGAAGAGCGGGTGGTCCTTGAAGGTCGCCGCCTTGCTGTAGGCCTCGGCGGCCTTCTCCAGCGCCTGCGCCTCGCCGATGGCGTCGAAGTAGTACTCGCCCAGCCGGATGTACGCCTCGGGGACGAAGCGCGAGGTGGGGTACTTCTCGATGAGGCGCGTGAAGGTGTTGCGGCTCTCCTCCATCTCGCCCTGCTTCTCGAGGCAGAAGCCCAGGAGGTACGAGGCGGCGTCGTTGAAGCGGTAGTCCGGGAACTGCGTGAGCAGCGTCTGGTACTTGTCGATGGACTGCTGGAAGCTCTGCTTCGGCTCGGGCGGGGCGACCGCGAGCTTGCCCGCGTCCACCAGCTTCAGCTGCTCCTCGTACTCCTTCATCGCGACGCCGTAGTCGTCCTTGGTCCGCTCGTAGTACAGCTCCGCGAGCCGGAACATCACGTCGGGGCTGTACTTGGGGTCGTCGGGGTAGCGGTTGAGGAACTCCTCGAACATGGCGATGGCGTCGAGGCGCTCCTTGCGCTCGAGCACCTCGATGTCGCTGATGGCCTTCTCGTAGCTGGCCTCCAGCCCCTTGCGCTTCTCGTCGTACTTCTTCTCGATGAGCAGCTGGATCTCCTTGCGGAACTCCTTGCCCTGCTCCTCGTACTCGCGCAGCGCGTCCGACAGCTCCTGGTACTCGGCCTCCTCCTCGGGGTTGCGGCCGAAGCCCTCGTAGAGCTTCGCCTCGCGGCGCTCCCCGGGCGCGACGATCTCCTTCTTCTCGTCGGCGGCGCGCTCGGCGTCGGACTTCACCGCCGGCCCGGCCGCGCCGGTCTCGGCATCCTTGGCTGCGTCCTTGGGGGCGTCCTTCTTCGGCTCAGCCTTGGCGGCTGCCGCAGCGGACACCGGCGCGAGCGCCAGACACGAGAGAGCGACGATGGCCGCGAGCGTGCGCATGGCAGACAAGGGCGTGGCTACTCCACGTCCTTGAGGACCTCCTTGAACTCGTCGTCCAGGCCCCTCAGCTCCCGGTCCTTCTGCTTGGCCAGGTTCTGAATCTGCAGGGTCTTGTCCTGCTTGCGCGTCCAGGCCACGTCCACCAGCCCGACGTCTGCCTTGAGCACCAAGTCGTAGAACTGCTTGCGCACCCGCTTGAAGCTCTCGTAGGCGATGTTGCCCACCAGGTTCTGGGCGCTGCTGGCCACCAGCCCCACCTCGCCGTCGTAGGCCTTCAGCTGGTCGGTCTCGGTGCGCACCTTGTCGCGCATCACGTCGGCCTTGCGCTTCACCGCGTCGCGGATGTTGGCCTTGGCGGCGGCGGACCTGGACTTGAGCTGCTCGATGGTCCCCCGGGTGTCGTCGGCGCTGCGCAGCACTGCCTGGGCCAGTGCGGGCATGTTGGAGCGGGCCCCGGCCATCAACTCCCGCTCGCGCTTGAGCGCCTCCTCGTACTTGGCGCGCAGGTCGGAGTCGGCCGAGCCGGTGAGCCCGATGCGCGCCTTCTCGTCGCGCATGCGCTTCTGCAGGAGCGCCATCTCCTCGCGGAGCTGCGCGAGGATCTCGTGCTGCTTCTTCATCTCCGCCGCGAACTCCTTGTCCGCCTGGGCGTCGGCGGGGCGCTGATCGCGGGTGTCGGCGACGTACTTCTCCACCGCCGCCACCACCGCGAAGAGGCTCTCCACCTGATAGCTCAGGCGGTACGCCTCCTGGTCCAGCCGCGTCATCTGCTCGCCCATGCGCATCTTGCGCGCCTCGATGTCCGAGTCGCTCTTGGGCAGGGCCTTGAACTTCGCCTCCAGCTGCTCCCGCTCGGCGCGGGCGGCTTCCAGTTCGCGGCTGATGGAGGCGAGCTGCTCAGGGCCGACCAGCCGCTGCTCCACCGCCACCAGCTCCCGCTCCAGCTGCGCCAGCGAGGAGTCCACGGCCTCCGCCCGGTTCAGCCCCTCCTGGTACTGCGGGAAGACCTCGAGCGAGCGCTTGTCGAGCACGTCGAGCAGGCGCTGGGCGATCTCGTTGGACTCGGTCACGCCCTTCTTCGAGGCGTCGATGTCGCTGGTCATGCGCACCGCGTCGGCCACGTCGCGCTGGGTGGTGGCCCACTTCACGGCGATGGGAGGCAGGAAGGCGGTGATGTCGAAGGTCTTGCCCGAGTCGGCGATGAGCTGCTGGAAGTACTTCACCGGGTCGGGGTGGGCCTTCAGCCGTCCGTCGATGTTGTCGTAGACCTCGAGGTAGGTGTTGATGACCGAGGTGTAGCTCTCGTTGGCCTCCTGGTACTTGCCCAGCTTGAGCAGCAGGTGACCCTGGAGGATGCGCGCCTCGGGGGCGAGCACCGAGTCGGGAGCGGCGAGGAGCAGCTTCTCGCAGGCCTGGTTCGCCTTCTCGTACTCCGCGGGGCCGTTGGTCTTGGCGCGCCTGACGTGGGTCCAGGCGATCTCGAAGAGCGCATCGACGAAGTTGTCGGAGTTGTAGTCGATCTCCTGGTAGCGATCGATCGCCTCGTTGTACTTGCCCAGCTCGAAGTAGACGCGCCCCAGCGAGAGGTTGGCCTGCTCGTGGGTCTTCTTCTCGCGCGGGCTCTGCGCGGGCATCCGCAGCACCGCCTCGAAGCCCTTCGCCGCGGCCTGGAGGTCACCGGCCTGCACCGCGAGCACGCCCTGGAAGTAGCTGGCCTGCATCGCGAACGCCGCGTTGGCCTGGGCGATGGAACCGAACACCGCCTGGGACCTGGAGACGCGGTCCTTCTCGGGGATGTCGGTGCGGCGGAACAGCCACTTGGCATACACGTACGCGAGATCGGCGGGGAGCGAGCCGCCGGGCCCCTTGGCCTGCTCGATGTACTGGTCGATGCCGGAGAACTCGTTGATGCGGCCGCTGATCTCCAGGTAGCGCTCCAGCGCCTCCCGGTAGCGGTTGCCGCGCTGGTTCATGTGCTCGCGGAAGTAGAGGCGCGCCCCCAGGTAGTTCTGCTGCTGGTAGAGCGACTCGGCGAGCATGAACAGCGCGTCGGGGTACTCGCGCATCCCTCGGAACGTCGCCGAGCCGATGAGGTCGTAGAACAGCACCGAGGCCGACTGGTAGTTGTTGAGCAGGAACTGGATCTCGGCGTCGGAGTTGCGCCGCTTCAGGGCCTCCTGCTCGCCGGGCTCGTTCTTGTAGGTGTACTGCTTCTCGACCAGCTGGAGCCGCCCCTCGACGCCGCCGACCTCCTTGCGGATGCGCTCGACCTCCTGGGCCTCGGCCCCCGGGTCGCGCACCTGGGCCCCCGCCGTCGCCGAGGCGACCAGCGCAACGATCAGGGAGGCAGGACGGAGCGCGCGCATGGGAGCGGGCTACTTCTCGCCGTCCGCGGCCGGAGGAGGGGTGTCGGACGGAGGCGGGGCCTGGCGCTCGCCCTTCTTCATCGCGCTGTCGGTGGAGCGCTCCAGGTCGTAGCGGACGGCGGGGCGGTCCTTGAGGTCGGTGGCGATGCCACCCTTCTCGTACGCGACGATCTTGACGCTGGTGATCTTCCCGGGCTCGGCGTCGAAGGTGTAGCTGGACTGCACCTTGAACTTGTAGCCCTCGAGGTAGCTGAAGATGCCGAAGCCATGGCCCCGGAACTGGAGCTTCACCGCGATCTGGTGCTGGCCGGGGACGATGCGTCCGTTGAAGATCTCGAACTCCTCCTTCTTGTCGAGGTCTCCCTCGACGTCCACCTTGGTGTAGACCGGCGCTCCGTCGAGCGCGTAGGCCACCGACTCCAGGTAGAAGGACGAGCCCATCTCGTTGCGGTGCAGGAGCATCGCCTTCGCACCCTGGCTGATCGACCCGCCGCCGAGCACCGACTCCTGCAGGAGGAGGAGGCGCGCCTTGGTCCGGAAGATCTTCTCCTTGAGGTCGTTGACCTGCTCCTCCATCGACTTGACGCGGATGGAGAACTCCTCGTCGGAGGTCTGGGGAGCGGGGGCCGTGGCAGGCCCCGTCGCCGTGACCGTGGTCGCCGGGTCGACGGCAGGTGCAGCAGCCGGCGCTGCGGCAGGCGCAGGTGCAGGAG
>CAZAIE010000374.1:0-6909 GCA_964485035.1 uncultured Myxococcaceae bacterium
CGTGATCGATCTCCTGGCTACTCGTCGGCGCAGCAGAGGGTCCCGGCGGTCAGGTTCCCGAGGCAGCCACCGAGGTAGTCGTCGGAGTCGCCGCCCGAGCCCAGCAGGTCACAGCCGGTCCAGTTGCACTTGTTGCCGACCTGGTCGAAGGAGACCGTACCTCCTCCCACGGGCGGCGCGCAGATGCGCATCGAGTTGTCCTGGCCGCAGGAGGTGCCGAGCTTCGCGGCCCAGCAGCTTCCCGACGTCCCGCCGTAGCCGAGCTGGTCGGCCACCCAGTAGTGGTACTTCGGCGCCTCGACGTGCTGGCCGTTGAAGGAGTTGTTGGCCACGAACTCGGACGCGCTGCAGACGTGGTACCCGGTCGCGCACAGGCTCGCGCGCTCCGGGAACGCGACCTTGCCCGCGCAGCCGAACATGTTGCCGTTCCAGAAGCGCTGGACGCCCTTCACCGAGGAGTGGTTCAGGCAGCCCCCCGTGTCCGAGGTCTTCGACTCCCTCCACACCCGCATCCAGTCGAGGACCGCGCGGTTCGCACCGCCCGCGTCCTCGCCGCCGTTGGCGAAGGCCAGGTAGGCGAGGTCGAGCTCGGGGTAGACGCAGATGGCCGACAGCGCTCCGGAGATGGAACCGGTGTGGCACAGCTTGGTGGAGGTGATGCCCGTCCCGCCCCACTTGGAGTTGATGGTCTCGCGCTTCCAGCCGTAGTTGTAGGTCTCTCCCGGAGGCGGGACCGGCCCGAGGTCGCTGGAGAGCCGGTGCGTGTCGAGCATCGCCTTCGACCGGTCGCGCAGCTGCGCGACGGCGTAGCGGGCCCAGTCGTAGACGTTGAAGGCGAAGCCGCCGGACGAGGGCGAGATGCCCCAGGGGTCCACGTCCGGGTCGTTCGGCGCCACCGGCTCGAAGGCCTCGTACGCCTCGGTCTTCTCGTCGTCGCTGTGGTGGCCCCACGCGACCTTGCCCGCCGCGAGGTACGGGTGCGTCGGCTGGAAGAAGTAGGGGTTCCAGTAGGCCTTCTGCTGCGCGGTCCCGGTGATCGAGCCGCTCTGGGCCAGGAACCAGGCCTGCGAAGGCAGGAACGTCGCGCCCATCCCATAGCGGTCGACGAGCTTCTCCTTCGCGTACTGGAGGAAGTGCTTGCCCGACCAGTGCTCGATCACCGCGCCGACGATCGTGAAGTCGAGGTTCTCGTACTCGTAGACCCCGATGGTCCCGAGGCAGTCGGCGAGGTAGCCCGTGGGGTCACCCGGAGGCTGGATCCAACTGACGATCTCCGGGCCGCGCAGGTACTCCCTGAGCAGCTGCTCGTGCGTCTTGTCCTTCCAGCCGGCGGGGTAGTCCGGGTGGGAGAAGCGCGTGTTGTTGCAGTCGAACCCCGCGCGGTGTCCGACGATCTGCTCCAGGGTCACCGACTCCCGCTCGACCGGGCGGATGTAGCCCTCGGCCCAGGGCAGCGCCTCGGCGAGCGTCGTGCTCCACGAGAGGGCCGGGTGCTCCTCGATGAGCATCGAGAGCAGCAGCGCGGACATGCTCTTGGTGTTCGACCCGATGTTGAAGACCGTGTCCCGGGTCATGGGAGTGCCCGGGCCGTCCGGGTCCTTCCGCGCGCCCGGGGCGGTGGCGTCGCGCCTCGCCATGCCGGCCGCGCCGATGGCGGTGATGTGCTCGCCCTTGACCACCGCGGCGACCATCCCCGGCGTCTTGCGCCACTCGCCGCCGCCGGCGGTGTACTCGGACAGCTTCCAGGAGATGTCCTCGTGCACGACGTTCAGCAGGCCGGGCGCGACGGCGGCCAGCTCCCGTTCGCTCGGGACCGCCGCGGGCACTTCGTCCTGCGAGACCTGCCCGGCACAGGAGCCGAGCAGCGCCACGCAGCACAGCGAGCGCACTGTCAGGGGGATGGGGCCAGTGTTCATGAGTGATGATCCTCGAGGTGAGGCGAGCGCCCTCCATGTGCGTCGCCGGTGCAACACCTCCCCGTTCGCAGCGGCAGGCGATCCTGGCGATCGCGACGGGGTCGTTCAGGCCGTGAGCTGCCGGGAAGGCGGCGCGACCGGGCGACCGAGGATGCGGGCGACGCCGTTCTCGACCACGCGCCGCACGCCCACGCCCTTCGGGTCCCCCTGCCGGACGCGCCCGTAGATGTCCGGGAAGGTGTTCACGTGCGTGCCCCAGTTCGCGCCCCCGCCCGAGCGCTCGTCGCGCCGCGGGTCGTAGCCGTAGGTCAGGTCGGAGGGGAAGCCGAGCTGCCGGTCGATCTCGCGGTACAGGCGCGTCCAGTCGAAGCCGTAGGGGTCTCCGTGCGTCCCGAAGCCGCCGCGGTCCAGCTCGCGGTGCGGCACCACCGTGAGGAACCTCCCCGCCCGGTACGACGCGACGATGTAGGCCGTGGCGAGCTGCTGGTACTGGCCGTCGGTGAACGTCGCGGGGTGGCTCGGCGAGCCGCCGGCCGGCGTCACCAGCTCGACGGCGACGGAGCGGTTCTGGGAGGCCAGGGGGTGGCGCAGGTCGAAGCCGGTCCCCTTCCCCGGCGCGTTGAAGTCGCGCAGGAACCCCACGCCCTGGTTCGCCGGGCGCTTGTCCTCGCGCCCGATGAAGAGGTTCACGCAGAAGGACTTCCCCTCGCGGTTCATCCGCGCGATGTCCGCGAGCCCCGCGGTCTCGTGCACCACGAAGACGGTGGCCTCGACGTCCCGCTGCAGCGTCGGCCCGGTGTTTCCAGTGAGCGGGTGGAACCGGCGCTCCCCGCTCGCGTCCCGGAAGGCCAGCCCGTTCGCGTCGAGGAAGCGCTCCATGTCGAACCAGTCGGGGAAGGGCGCGCGGTCGAGGTTGGTGTCGGGCTCCTCGGCGAAGAACCGCTTCTGCTCGACCCTGGCCTGCAAGAGGCGCCGGGCACGCTCGGCGGCAGAGAGCCCATCGAACGGGCCGTCGCTCGCCCGGAGCGTGGTGGAGGTCCCGGGCAGCGGATGGCCCGGGGACGAGAGCCGCGGGAGAGGGGACTGCGCCGGGGCGGCGAGCAGGGCAACCGCGGTCGGCGCGGCGACGACCCCATCGACCGGGAGCCCACGGGCCGCCTGGAAGCGCCGGACCGCGCGCTCGGTGGCCGGCCCGAACTCGCCATCGACCGTCACCCCGAAGCCCGCCGCCGTGAGCGCGCGCTGCAGCTCCCTCGTCGCAGGCCCGCGAGCGCCGCGCGGCAGCGAGGACTTCCCAGACGCAACCTCGGCGAGCGACGCCGGCGTGGTGGGCTCGAAGCCGTCGACCGCGGGAGCAGCGAGCAGGGCCCTGGCCGTCTTCTTCCCCACCAGCCCGTCGGCTGCGAGGCCAGCACGCTGCTGGAACTCGCGCACGGCAGCCTCCGTCCCCGGGCCGAAGACGCCGTCGACGTCGACCTTCAGTCCGTGGGCCACGAGCCGGCGCTGCAGCTCGGCGACGACTGGGCCGCGCGTCCCCTTGAAGAGGACCGCGCCTCCAGCAACGCAGTCGGCGAGGGAAGACGGGACGACTGCCGGGGGCGGGGAGTGGCGACGGACAACCGGGGTGACTCGAGGCATGGCTGGCTCCGCGGAACGGGTTCCGTGGGGCCTTCGCACCTCCCCCCATTTCGGGCGATGGAGCGGCCCATCGCGAGCGCAACACATGACTAAATGCCAATAAATACGCAATGTTACAGATCCATCAGGAAGGCCCCTCCAGGCTCCCAGGAGCCTCCAGGGGCGCATCGAGCGAGGGGGGCTGTATTGAAGCAGCGCTCCCCCCACCTCGAGTGTCAGGCGAAGCTCCCAGGAGCCCTGGAGGGCATTCGCGCCGTTTTCGACGCCAGATCAGGGCTTCGGAACCGGCAGGGTGACGGCCGTCACGCGACGCCGTCAGCGCGGCTCGAGAGTCGAGGGTCGAGAGTCGAGAGTCGAGAGCAGCCCTCACGACCCGCTGGCCGCTTGCTGCTGTGCAATCAATCTTCTCGGCCCGAGAAGCCTTCGTTCAGGGCCCCGTCTTGGACTTCTGCCCGGGTGGCGGGGCGGGAGGCGGCTGGCCTCCCCCGCCCATCACCCCGCCGAGCTGCTGCATCATCTGCTGCAGCAGCTTCATCGAAGCCGGGTCGATCTGCATGCCCTGGCCCGCGAGCGCCGCTCCGAAGTCCAGCTGCGCCCCGATGTCCTGGTCGCCCTTGGTCTGGCGCGTCCAGCGGTCGTAGAGCTTGAGCGCCGCCTGGGCCTTGTTCGGGGCGAGGCTCGCGGCGGCGAGCAGCACCGGGTCCGAGTCCACTTCCTTGAACGCGTTGTGGGCCACCGAGGCCTTGAGCGCGGCGAAGTAGGTCTTGTCGCCCAGGAGCTGTCGCAGCTTGTGGTGGAAGAGCCCGCCCTTGCCCTTGAGGATCGCCTCGAACTCGAGCCGGCCCGAGTACTCGGAGATCGGCCGGTCCGCGGCGGCGTCGGGGTGGCCCAACGTGCGCAAGAGTCGGAAGGGCTGGCGCAGCTGCTCCTCCACCTGCTTCTCCGCGTGGGCGGCGCCGCGGCGCTTGGTGACATAGAGGATGGCGGCGTACGCGGCGACTGGCTCGTCGAGCACCGGCCGCCCCCGCCCGTCGCTGCCCACGACGCCGCGCCACCACTGGTGGGCGACCTGGTGGGCGATCACCAACTCGAGCACCGGGTCCACCATGGCCGCCGGGTCTGCACCGCCGGTGAGCTGCGGCGGGACGTGGCCCATCGAGCCCAAGAGCCCGCTGGCCATGACGAAGGTCGGGAAGGAGATGGCCTCCATCGAGTCGGTCAGCGGCGCCTCGACCAGCTCCAGCGACGCCCAGGGGTACGGCCCCACGTGCTCGGCGTAGTGCTTGAGGGCGCCGGCCGCGGTGTAGAGCATCTTCTTGGCCTGCAGCGCGTGGCCCACCGGCGCCAGCACCCGCAGCTTCACCTCCCCGGCGGTGGCCTTCTGCTCCTCGTAGCCCACGCCGGCGACCAGCCCGAACCCGCGCACGGCGGCCGCGACCCGCGTGGTGCGCCGACGCCCATCCTTCTCCGGGGTCTGGCCCACCTCCACGCCCGTGCCTGCGACCTGCAGCCCAGGCGGCGCGACCACGGAGACCACCCAGTTTCCCAGCGCCCCCCAGCGCGGCTCGCCCACGCCCGCCTCGGGGCTGATGTCGAAGACCCCGGCCTCGCGACGGGTGAGCTCGGGGAACACCCCGCCGAGGTTGAAGGTGCCCCCCGACCAGCCGAAGGCGCCGTAGTCGGTCTTCCCCTGCTCGCCGCCGCCCATGAGCAGCGTCATCGCCTGGCTCGCCATCCCGCTCGTCGCGTCGGTGGAGACGCCCTGGAGTTCGGGGACCTCGGAGTGCAGCTCGAGCTCCAGCAGCACCTCGCCCTCGCGCGGCTCCGGGAACACCACCCGGTAGACGCCGTTCTCCTGCGAGCCGAGCAGCACCTCCTTCCCGTCGCAGATCACCCGGTCGACCACCACCGCCTTCAGGGGTCCGTCAGGGGCCTCGCGCTGCAGGTGCGGCGCGTTCGCGGGAATGCGCAACCAGAGTTCGGTCATCCGCTCCGGCAGCCGCCAGGCGATCTGCTCGCGCGCCTTGAGCACGCGGGTGTCGACGTCCAGCTCCACGTCCACCCGGTAGCGCGGCAGCGCCCCCAGCCCACCCACGGCCTTCTCCAGCGCCTTCTCCACCGCCGCCCGCTGCGAGGGCGCGAGGCTCGTCGCCAGGACCTGAAGCTCCGGGTCCGGGGCTGCGGCTGGAGCCGGCGCAGGGGGGACCGCCGCGGGCGCGGCAGCGAGGACGGCGAGCAGCAAGCCCCAGCACATGGACACCTCCGGCGCGGCTTGACCGGGCCGCGGGGCGCCAGTTTACTAGCCGCGTTCTTCTCCCGCCCGCCTCCTGGAGCAAACAATGCGCCGCGCCGCCCTCGTCCCCCTCGCCCTCGCCGCCCTGCTCTGCACCACCGGATGCCCCAAGGCGGGCGGCGCCGCGCGCGCGACCTACGCGGGCCCGCCCAAGGCGATGAAGCTCCTGACCGAGACCGGGGAAGCCGAGACCGAGACGCGGACCGAGAAGCGCACCGACCTCTCGGTGACCGTGGAGAACGGCGAGCCGGTGCCGTACGTCGTCGCGGTGGGCGAGGTGGGCCCCTTCTCGCGGCAGGGCGGCACGGTGAAGCTCTACGGCGACGACCAGGGCAGGGAGGGCTGGTCGGTGGACAACTTCGTGCTCCTCGAGGTCCGCACCCAGGCCGGGAAGATCCTGCGCAGCGCGGCCATCGGCTTCCAGCAGGGCGTCACCCGCGGCTCCGACCAGATCGACTCGCTGGGCCAGATGCGCTTCGCGTTCGGCCCCGGCGAGGTGGAGATCTCCAACCTCCTGCCGGTGGACGAGCAGGTCTTCGTGAAGGCCACCGCGCTCGACGTGGGCGGCGTGGGCAAGGTGAGCAACCTCTACCTCATCCTCACCTCCGAGCCGGCCGTAGGCGGCCACCCCGACGAAGAGCTGCGGGACAAGTGAGGCTCGGCTCCTCCCTCCGACTCGGCCGGCTGACCGCGGTCGAGGCCGACGACACCCACCTTCCCCGCCTGGTCGGCTGCGTGCGCGGTTGTCTGGACTACTTTGCCCGCGCCGAGCACGAGCGGTCGGCGGAGCGCGTGGCGCAGGAACGGCTCTCCGAGGCGCTCGCCGACGAGACGCGCCAGCTCTTCCTCCTCCAGGACGCCCGCGGCGAGGACGTGGGCCTGCTGGACCTCGCGCTCGAGCACCCGGCGCCGGACGAGGCGACGCTGGCGCTGCTGGTGCTCTCCCGCGCGCGCCGGGGTCATGGGCTGGGCCGCGAGGTCGCCGAGGCAGTGTTCGACGCGCTGGCGCAGGCCGGCTACTCGCGGGTCCGCCTCGGCGTCGCCCCCGGTGAGGACGGCGCC
>CAZAIE010000375.1:0-6885 GCA_964485035.1 uncultured Myxococcaceae bacterium
TCCCTCCGTCGCGCCTTCGGACCCGAACCCCCGGTACACGCAGCCCACCGCGACCGCTCCCTCCACAGGCTACCGACCGCCGACCACCACGACTCCCTCGACGACCACGACCGTGCCCGCAGTCCGCGAGCGGCTGCCCCAGGAGAACCCGTACATCGAGCACCGTGAGAGGCAGCGGCCCCCGGGTCCCATCCCGGTGCCAAACACGCCCCGTCCCGGAGTCCAGCCGTCGCAGCCGTCGCAGGCACCCCAGAACCAGGTGCCGATCAAGAAGAAGGACGAGAAGGTCCGCCAACTCGGGCAGCCCATCCGGTAGCCGAAGCGGCAGCCGAGGGCCTCCAGCGGACCGCCTTCCACGGCGGTCCGCTCGTTCCTGGGCTGGTCACGAGCCCGCGAGCCCGCAGTTCTGGGCGGCACAACCGGGCCCGTCCTGTAAGATGGCGCCCGCCATGCGCCTTGCCGTGCTCACCCTCGCCGCCCTGACGGCCGCTGCCTGCAGCGACACCAGCAGCCTCCTGCCGGACACCGGGCTGCCCGACACCGGGCCATTCTCGTTGTCCGGGAAGGTCGAAGCGTTCCCTCTGGCCGCGAGCTGGTTCGACCAGCAGCAGCGCGCGCCACCCTCGGCCGAGGGTCTGCTGCTGCACCTCGAGGACCCGTACGTCCGCCTCCACGTCCCCGACGCGGGCACGCTGACCGGGCCGCAGACGCTCTCCAACCAAGCCACGTACTCCTTCGTGGACGTGTCCGGCACCGTGGTCTCCGGAGTGTCCGCCGTCCTGCGCGACCCTCGCCCCGCCCTCGACCGTCCCGACGCGGGCAACGTGGGCGACGCAGGCTGGTCGCCCGATCCCCTGGGCCGCGTCGCCGTCTCCTCCGAGCAGATGCTGCTCGAGGGGAAGACCCGCGATCTGTCCGGGACCGTCGCCTGGACCCTCCCGATGGAGTTCGTCCGCGCGCTCGGGCTCGCCCTGGGAGAGCCCGCGCTGGAGTCCAGGGGCTTCCTGCTCGGCCTGGTGCTGGACGCGGACGGCAAGCCCGTCGCTGGCGCCCAGATCGCGACTGGCGAGACCGCCGAAGAGGCCGCGTCCCCCAAGAGCATCCAGGCCCGCCTGCGCTACCTGGGCCAGGACCTCACGCCAGTCGCCGCCCCCCGCGCCACCACCGCGGCGGGCTCGTTCGTCGTGGTCGGGGCCTTCGACCTGCACAGCCTGTCCATCGTCGGGCGTGCCGAGTATCCGTCCCGCCGCGGCCTCGCGACCCCGAGCCGCGCCTTCCTGGTCACCTTCCGGCCGCAGTAGCCATCCCCTCCCCCTCACGCCCGCCGCCTCGCCGCGGGCCAAGCCCTTCCCTCGGGAATGCCCGAGGCCCTGGAGTCGATCGACATGGGTCCCGTTGCCATCACCGCGCTGCTCGTCGTCGCGGGCGCCTTCTTCGCGTACACGATGCAGTCCCGCCTGCGCCTGCTCCTGAAGCTGCGGCGGGAGAACCGCTTCGACCGGCCCGACGAGCGGCTCGGCGCGCTCTTCCAGTTCGGCTTCGGCCAGCGCCGCCTGGTGGACCCCGAGGAGTGGCTGCCCGGGCTCGCGCACGTCGGCATCTTCGTCAGCTTCCTCGTGCTCTCGCTGCGCACCCTCACCCTGTTCGCGATGGGGTTCGCGGGGCCGGACTTCCACCTTCCGCTGCTGGGCCCGGGCCAGCCGCTCGGCGCCGGCTACCTCTTCCTCAAGGACGTCATCCTCGTGGTGGCGCTCCTGGCGGCCACGTACTTCATCCTGCTGCGCGCGGTGCGCCGGCCCGAGCGCATGACCGCGAGCTGGGAGGCGTACCTCATCCTCGGGTTCATCGCCGCGCTGATGCTCACCGACATGCTCTTCGAGGGCGCGGAGCTGCTGCTCGCCGGACGGGCTCTCGACACGGGGCTCCCGGTGACCTCTGCAGCCGCGGCGGCGCTGGCCGCGCTCGACCCGTCCCCGGGGACGCTGCGGGTGCTCGCCGGCATCGGCTACTGGGCCCACGTGGTCATCATCCTGGTCTTCGGCAACTTCCTGCCCTACGGGAAGCACTTCCACGTCATCACCGCGCTGCCGAACGTCTACTTCCGCCGGCTGGGGCCGTCGGGTGAGCTGACGAAGCTGGACCTGGAGAACGCCGAGAGCTTCGGGATGGCGAAGGCCACGGACCTGACCTGGAAGCAGGGTCTGGACGTCTTCAGCTGCACCGAGTGCGGCCGCTGCCAGACCCACTGCCCCACGCACGTCACCGGCAAGCCGCTGGCGCACAAGGCGCTGAACCTGACCATCAAGGGCCACCTCTACGAGCAGCAGCAGGCCATCCTCGCGGGGAAGACCGGGGACGACCTGCCCACCCTGCCGGGCAACGTCGTGGGCGACGACACCATCTGGGCGTGCACCACCTGCGGCTGGTGCGAGACCGCGTGCCCGGTGCTCATCGAGAACGTGCCGCGGCTGATGGAGCTGCGCCGCTACCAGACCCTGATGGAGTCGAAGTTCCCCACCGAGATCACGCGGGTGTTCAAGGGACTGGAAACGCAGGGCAACCCGTGGGGTCTGGGCTCGAACACCCGTGACGCGTGGGCCGAGGGGCTGGACGTCCCGCGCTGCTCGGACGGCAAGGAGTTCGAGTGGCTCTTCTTCGTGGGCTGCGCCGGGGCGTTCGACGACCGCCAGAAGAAGGTGAGCCGCGCCATCGTGAAGATCCTCCGCGCGGCGAAGGTGGACTTCGCCATCCTCGGCAACGAGGAGACCTGCAACGGCGAGACCGCGCGGCGCATGGGGAACGAGCTGCTGTTCCAGACCCTGTGCCAGCAGAACGTCGAGACCATGAAGGGGTACAAGGTCAAGAAGATCGTCGTGCAGTGCCCCCACTGCCTGAACACGCTCAAGCACGAGTATCCGCAGTTCGGCGGGCAGTTCGAGGTGGTGCACCACACCGAGCTGATCCAGCGGCTGGTGGAGGACCGGAAGCTCACGTTGGGGGAGACCGAGGAGCTGACCCGGGCGACCGCCGGAACCATCACCGTGCACGACAGCTGCTACCTGGGGCGGCACAACGACATCTACGAGGCCCCGCGCGAGGCGCTCAAGGCGGCGCCGGGCGTGAAGCTGATCGAACTGGCGCGGAGCGGGCGGCAGGGGTTCTGCTGCGGCGCGGGCGGCGGGCGCATGTGGATGGAAGAGAAGCTGGGCAAGCGGGTGAACCAGGAGCGCATCGAAGAGGTCGCCAAGAGCGGGGCCACCACCGTGGCGACCGCCTGCCCCTTCTGCCTGACCATGCTGAAGGACGCCGCGAGCGAGAAGGGCCTGGACCAACTGCGGGTGAAGGACATCGCAGAGATCGTCGCGGACGGCCTGCCCAAGCAGCAGGCCTGACAGCCCCGGTCCACCCGATCGGCCGAGTCCACCCGATCGGCCGAGTCGACCCAGTCCACCCAGTCCACGTCCACCAGCCCCCCGGGCGAGCGCCGCTAACCCCCTGATCTCCCTGGTACCATCTCCACGTTCACCGTCGGCTTTCCGTTTTCCAGGGCCTGCCGTGTCCAACCTGGCGAACCCGACGCACCGAACCTGGAGGAAACCATGAAGCGCCTGCTCGCCCTTGCCGTCCTCGCCCTCACCGCCTGCGGCCTCCCCATCGGCAACGCCGACGACTTCCGCGAGGCCTCGCCTTCGCGGCAGGGCATCGACATCAAGGTCCCGGCCAACGGCCAGGCGCTCGAGTCTGACGAGGTCGGCCAGATCCAGCAGGGGCTCTTGGGCGAGCAGGCCACTTGGTACAAGACCACGCGCACCGTGACCGTGGTGGTGAACACCGCGACCGCGGCCATCCTCAAGCTCTGCGAGTCCATCGTCGCGTACGAGCCCACCACCGTGACCGACGACACCGCGGTCTGGGGCCCGTGGACCGACTCCCTCTCCCCGAACACCTACAAGTTCACCGTCACCAAGGTCGCCAGCGGCTACGACTACGTGCTCGAGGGCAAGGGCAAGACCGAGGCCGACAGCGCCTTCCGCAAGCTCCTGACCGGGCACCACGAGCCCGGCGCGACCAAGAAGCAGGGCAAGGGCACCTTCTCCGTGGACTGGAACAAGGCCGCCGAGTTGCCCGAGCACGGCAACGAGATCGGCTCCGCGGACTTCACCTACGAGCGCAACGCGCAGATGGACGTCACCGTGGGCGTGAAGTTCAACCAGGTCGCGGACAACGACCACGCGGGCAAGAAGGTGGACGCCCGCTACGCCTTCGCCAAGAAGAGCGGCGCCGACGGCTCCTTCGAGTTCATCGTCATCAACGACAAGGCCGAGAGCTTCTCGGTGAAGAGCCGCTGGCAGGACGGCGGCGCCGGCCGCAGCGACGTGAACGCCAAGACCGCCAGCGGCGCCGTGCTGGGCACCATCGCCGAGTGCTGGGGCGCGACCTTCCTCGAGACCTACTACGCCGAGAGCTGGAACCCGAACGCGCTGCAGGGCAAGGAGAGCGACTGCGTGTTCGCCACCGCCGAGTACTCCACGCTGTAGTCGGGAGTTTTGGGCCGGACGGCGCCACGCCGTCCGGCCCACCCGCGCATGCCGAAGCTCCAGGTCATCCCCGGCGGCAGGCCGGAGCCGCGCGAAGCGCTGCGCGAGTTGTACGAGCGGTACGGCCCGGCCGTCCGCTCCCGCTGCCGGTACGTGCTGAAGGACCCCGCAGAGGCCGAGGATGCGATGCACGAGGTCTTCGCCAGGGCGCTCACCAACCTCGACCGCTTCCGGGCGGAGTCCTCGCCGCTCACCTGGCTCATCCAGATAGCCACCAACCACTGCCTCAACCTGCTGCGCGCCAACCGCGCGGCGTGGCGCGAGGAGGTGCAGCGCGCCGCGAAGCTGCAGCCGGTGGGGGCGACGGGTGGGATGGAGGGCCGAGACCTGGTGCGCGCGCTGCTCGGCGAGTTCGACCCGGAGACGCAGGCCGCCGCCATCCACTACTACGTGGACGAGATGACGCTGGAGGAGGTCGCCGCCGCGGTGGGCCGTTCCGTCCCCACGGTGCGCAAGCGCCTCACCGAGTTCGCCGCAGCTGCCCGGGCCCACGCCGAGCGCCTCGGCCTCACTTCCGCAGCCGTCGCGGAGGGAACCCATGGCTGACCTGCTCGAGATCCCCGGGACCCGCTCCGCCACCTGCTCCCGCCGCGCGCTCTCTCGCCTGTGCGCCGGCGAGCTGGCCCCCGCTGAGGAGTCGCAGGTCCGCGAGCACGTGAAGCAGTGCCCCGACTGCAGCGCCGAGCTCTCCCGACTGCAGGGAGAGGCCGCGTCCTTCCCCGCCGAGGTGCCGTTCGACGACTTCGCCCGCGCGGTCCTGGCGAAGGCCGAGCGCCCGAAGCGCAAGGCGATCTCCGGGCCGGTGGGCCTCGCCCTCGCCGCGGGCATCCTGCTCATCGTGCTCGCCGGTCCCCTCACCTTCCTCTCGCAGCACTCGCGCAATGCCCTGAAGGGCGGCGACGCCGTCCTCGAGCTCTTCGTCGGCGGCACCGGGCAGGCCCCGCGGCTCGCGACCGACGGCGAGGCGCTGGCCCCCGGCGAGCGCGTCCGCGTCGGCTACCAGGCCCCGAGGCACCGCCACCTGCTCGTCCTCTCGGTGGACGAGTCCGGCACCGCGACCGCGCTCTATCCCGAGTCGGGCGCGAGCCTCCCGGTCGAACGCGCGCCCGGCACGCACCTCATGCCCGACAGCCTCGAGCTCACCGGGAAGGGCTACGAGCGCATCGTCGCGGTGTTCAGCGACCAGCCCATCGACGTCGCGCAGGCCCTCGCCGCCGCGAGCCGCGAGTTCTCCCGCGCCGGGTCGCTGCAGCGAATGCACGAGCTGCGGCTTTCCGTGAAGTCAGAGGAGTCGGCGGTCACCGTGAAGAAGTCCGGGGAGCAGTGACGGAGGCGGGATGGCCCGTGGCGCCCACAGCGCAGTGCTCCTGGCCCTGGCCCTCGCGCTGGGCGTCTCCCGCGCGCACGCGGGGACCGGGAGCCGGCGCTTCGCGCTCATCGTCGCCAGCAACGACGGCGGCGAGGAGACCCGGCCGCTGCGCTACGCCCACGACGACGCGCGCAAGCTCGCCGACGTGCTCGCGCGCCTGGGCGACGTGGCCCCGGCGGACACGGTGCTCCTGCTGGAGAAGACCGCGGACGACGTGCGCTTCGCCTTCGACGCGCTGGAGCCGCGCATCGGCCAGTCCGCGACCCGGGGCGAGCACCCGGTGCTCCTGGTGTACTTCAGCGGCCACGCCAAGGACGGCGCGCTGCGCCTGGGGCGCTCACGGCTGCCGCTCGAGGAACTGAAGCAGCGGATGGCGCGCAGCTCCGCGGCGGTGCGCATCGGCCTGCTCGACTCGTGCCGCTCCGGGGCCATCACCCGGACCAAGGGGGCGCGCAAGGCGCCAGCGTTCGACGTGGATCTGGGAGCGGCGCAGGCGGTGCGTGGGCTGGTGCTGCTCGCCTCCAGCTCGGCCAACGAGGACTCGCAGGAGTCCGACGAGATCTCGGGCAGCTTCTTCTCGCACCACCTCGTGAGCGGGCTGCTCGGTGGCGCGGACACCACCGGCGACGGGCGCGTCTCGCTCTCGGAGGCCTACGCGTACGCCTACGAGCGCACCGTCGCGGACACCACCGACACCGCCGCCGGGCCGCAGCACCCCACGTTCCAGTTCGACCTCGCGGGCCACACCGACGTGATCCTCACCGACGTGGTGGCGCGCCGCGAGGGCGTGGTGCTCCCCGCGCAGGCGCCCGCGGGCAGCTACTTCCTCGTCGACGGGCGGGGCGTCATCGCCGCCGAGGTGGCCAAGGCCGAGGGCGTGGAGCGGCGGGTGGCGCTGGTCCCCGGGGCCTACAAGGT
>CAZAIE010000376.1:0-6504 GCA_964485035.1 uncultured Myxococcaceae bacterium
CCTCCTCCACCGAGCCGCGCTCGGACTTGCGCGCGGGGCTGAACGTCAGGGCGGCCACGACCTTGCGCCGGGTGAAGTCGAGCAGGCTCTCGCCGGTCGCGCTGAGCAGGAAGTACCGCTTGGCCCCCCACAGCGCGAGGATCGCCGGCGCGCCCTTCGGCTTGTGCAGGTCCAGCAGGCGCTCCCCGTCCGGCGTCTCGACGGCGAAGTGCCCTTCGAGCTTCGGGTCCAGGTAGACGACCTGCGGCGGCACGAACGCCTCGCGGTCCGAGAGCGCGACGTTGATCTGCGATGGGGGCGGACTGACCGTCACGTCCACGCGCGCCCGCGGATCCTTGATCTCCCCGCTCGCGGCCGCGATGAACGCCCCCAGCTCCGGGTAGGTGACCTTGCCGTCCAGGTCGATGTCCGCTGCGCCGGAGAGGCCCGAGCGCACCAGGTGCGAGAAGACGCCCCCGCGCCAGGCCGACCACTCGTGGACCTTCACGTCGCCGGTGGTCGCGAGCAGGAAGCCTGCGTACGGCGTGCGATCGGGCGTCGTGCCGGGACCGAACAGCTCGCCCATGCGGCCTGAGTAGTCCTCGGAGGCAGGAGTGGGCACGGCGCCGCGATCGTGCACGACGAAGTAGGCCGAGCACGCATCGACGATGACGTGCAACGTGTCGAACGCCTGCGCCGGGTCCGCGGGGCCCTCGAGGAGCAGCCGGTGCAGATCGGACCGCTTGAACCGCCGATCGACCAGGTTGACGTAGCCCTCTCCCGCCTTGTCGCGCGCGCCGTGTCCTACGTAGACGAAGTAGACGACCACCTTGTTGCCCGCAGCGTGCTCGCGCGCGGCCTCGGCCCTGAGAGCGGCGACCGCCTTCGAGAGGCTCGGCGAGTCAGGCACCTGCGCCCGCCCCGCGAGGTCCTGGTAGACCGCACGGCTCTCCGCGTCGAAGAGCGTCAGGAGCGTCGTCTTCTCGGCGAAGTGCTCGAAGAGGCGGGCGTACTTGGCCGCGTCATCGTCGGCGAAGCGCAGCGGGGCGACGCCCTTGTCTACCGAGGCGTTGACGCCCACCACCACGGCCCAGGTGCGCACGGCTGCCTCGGCTGGCATCGAGACCAGCAAGGCCACGGCGATGATCAGGCTGCGCAGGTGCATCGGAGCCCCGGAGAGGGTGTCCATCGTATGCCGTTCCCCGGGGAGAGCCTGCTTGGGAAACGGCTCAGCGCGGAGCAGACGCGGCCGGCTCTGGCTTGGGCTCGGCCGTGGGCACCGAGGCGCGGACCGTCCGGGCAGCCCGGAGCAGCGAGTACGAGTCGTAGGGCCGGAAGGTCTTCGCCTCCCAGAGCCCGAAGTGCAGGTGCGTCTGCGAGCGGCGCGGCACGGCGTTCTTCCCCGTCCGGCCGATGGTCCCGAGCAGCTGCCCGGCCACGACGCGCTCGCCCGGCTTCACGAAGATCTCGTCGAGGTGCGCGTAGTACGCGACCGACCTGCGACCCGGGAGGTAGAGCATCACGTAGTTGCCGCCGCGGGTCTGGTCTTCGCGCTTCCAGCCGTCGCGGGCCACCATCACCCAGCCGTCCTCGACCGCGACCGTGGGGAACGGGTTGCCCTGGGCGTCGCGGCTCGTCTGCCGGCGGTCGTCGACGAAGAGGTCGTGCGCGGGGTGTCCGGCGCCCGGAGTCACGAAGCACTTGATGCCCGGGTTGCGCACGAAGCCGCTGCCGTTCGTCCCACCGATCGCCAGCTCGGGCGGAATGTTCGCGAGCGGGAACACCCAGCGCGGGGCGGGCTTCGCCTTTCCAGAGCACTCGTCGAACATCTTCACCGCCGCGGTCAGCTTCGCGAGCTCGTCGGGAAGACACTCGTTGGCTTCACGCAGCTTCGCATCGCCCTCCATCGCCGCCTGCACCAGTGCGGGGTCCGGGCAGAGCGGCGCGCCGGGATCGGGGACGCCCGCTGCGTCGGGGAGACCGGCGTCGGACTGTCCCAACGCCGGGAGCGGGAGAGCAGAAGCGAGGGCAAAGAAGATGGCACCGAGATGACGTCGCATGTGCGGCGATTGTCGCCCGGGTCGAGGTCGTCCCCAAATTCCAGACCCATCCATGCTCCCCCGAATCCGGGGTATTAGAAGTTCCCATGCCCCGCAACTACCGAGCCCTCTTCGTCTCCGTCACCGATGCCTCCTGGGAGTTCCGGCCCGTCGAGGATCCCGGCGTCATTGGCGTCATCGACTTCGCCTGGAGCCTGGCCGACCGCGGACGCAGGCACACGGTCATCGGGTCGGGTCCCATCGCCGGGTCGTTCGTCCCCGGCTCGAATCGACTGGTCGTCTGCGGCCACTCGCCCATCTGGGACACGTTCTTCCCCTCGACGATGGGCGGAGCGGGGCTGCCGTGGGAGGGCATCGGCGCGAACTTCATGGCCATCTCGGGCAAGGCGCCACAGCCGAGCGTCCTCCACGTGCTGAACCTGAAGGGCATCACCTGCGTGGAGGTCGCGCCGCTCGACGTGGAGGGCATCTGGCGCGGGTACAAGGACGAGGTCGGGGTCTACGCGCTGCTGCGCCAGGTCTGGGAGACGCACGGCGCCGAGTGCAAGGCCGCCCGCGTGCTCGCGACCGGACCGGCAGCAGCCAGAACCCGCATCGGGGCGCTGGCCTCGGTCCCTGTGGTGAGGGGCGAGCTCACGCACATCGACACCTGGGCCGGACGCGGCGGCCTGGGCTCGCGGCTCTTCCAGGAGCACAACATCGCGGCGGTCATCTACGGCGGCGACTACGAGGACGTGGACCTCACCGACCGCAAGATGGTCGACGGGATCTTCGACGCGAAGTTCCAGAAGCCGCTCAAGCTCGTCGACCTGGAGAAGACGACCAAGTACCGCTTCGACCCCAAGTTCAAGACCAGCGGGACCCTGGGCTCGAACTACCACTCGCTTCGGGAGAAGGTGCTCTCGTTCAACTACCGCTCGGTGAACTGGCCGCACGAGCGGCGGATGGGCATCCACGACCGCCTCATCAAGGCGCACTACGTGAAGCAGTTCGACGAGGAGATCGTCGAGACCAAGCGCAACTTCAACTGCGGCGAGCCGTGCGGCGCGGTCTGCAAGAAGCTGCACGGGAAGTTCAAGAAGGACTACGAGCCCTACCAGTCGATGGGGCCGCTCATCGGCGTGTTCGACCAGCGCGCGGCGGAGCGGGTGAACCGGCGGGCAGACGCCGCGGGCTTCGACGGCATCCAGATCGGCGGCGAGGTCGCCTGGATCATGGAGTGCATCGAGCAGGGCTGGCTCAAGCCGGAGCAGACCGGCATCACCGAGCGGCCGGTCTGGGATCCCGAGAAGCTCGAGGCGGTCGCCGACAGCGCGCACAACGCCGCGATCGCCGTGAAGGTCATCGACTGGATGCTCGACGACCCGCGGGCCGCGCCCTTCCGGGAGGGTATCCGCCACGCCGCGCGGACGCTGGGCGGTCCCGCGCGGGAGGCGGCGGTCTACAACGCGAGCGGGGATGGTCACGGGTGCTTCGTGCCCAACCAGTACTGGGTGCCCGGCATGTTCGCGCCGGTGCCGGTGCTGGGCCGCTACTACGTGGACTACGGCTACGAGTACAAGCCGCCCTTCGAGCTGGGGAAGGCGTGCGCGGCGCGGATGAGCAAGGAGCTGATGCTCGACAACTACGGCATGTGCCGCTTCCACCGCGGCTGGGCCGAGGGCCTGCTGCCCGAGATCGTCGACCGGTTCCAGGGACAGAAGGTCGACGTCGACGCGCACCATCGCAAGCTCGCGATTGCGTTCCAGGGCTTCAACCAGGCGAGGCCCTGGGAGACCGAGCGGACCATCGACCTGATCGCGGGGTATCTCGCGAAGGCCCAGAAGGATCAGCCAAAGGACGCGACGCTCGACGCCTGGGTGGAGAAGTTCCGCAAGGACAAGCGGGCCGCGGCGGATGAGTACTGGCAGCAGGTGCGCGAAGGGGTGGCTGCCGGGTTGAGGTGAACCCTCTCGGCTGCGCCACGAAATCCCGCACGTCGGTCACGGCACCCCTGCTAGGCTGCGCCGCCGTGCGCCGCTACCTCTTCCCCATCCTCTTCGCCCTGTGCGCCATCGTGACGGTGCTGCCGCTCTGGGTGGCGCGCCACGCCCCGGCGGTGGACATCCCGCAGCACCTGTTCCTCATCCACGTGCTGGGCAACCTCGGCGATCCCGCGCTCCCCTACTCCGAGATCTACGTCGCGCGCCCCGGGCTCACGTACCTGACCTTCTATTACACGGTGCGCGGGCTGGGAGCGGTGGTCGGGCTCGAAGTGGCGATGAAGCTGTGGCTCACGCTCATCCTCGTGGGCACGCCCGCCTCGATGCTGGTGCTGCTGCGCGCTCTCGGGAAGAGCAAGTGGCTCTCGCTGCTCGCGTTCCCGCTCGTCTACACCGACAACTTCTACTGGGGACTGGTCAGCTTCCTCTCGTCCCTCCCGCTCACCTTCCTGGTGATGGCCTTCTTCATCCGCGCGCTCGAGGTGCCCATCATCGAGCGCCGGCGCCACCTGCTCGCCCTGCTGAGCTGTGGCCTGAGCCTGCTGCTACTGCAGATGACCCACGCGGCGGGGATGATCTTCCCGGCGATGGCCCTGCCGATCATCCTGCTCGTCACGCCCTCGGACTGGCCGCGCCGGTTTCGCGCGGTGGGGTCGCTCGTCCCCGGCGTCGCGCTGTTCTTCGCGTGGCTGCTCTCTGGCGTCGGCAAGGGCCGGCAGTTCGGCGCGCCCGGGGAGCCGTGGAAGGCCTCTGCCCCGCTCTTCGACCGCGCGAACTTCGTCTTCCAGCCGCTGGAGGCGAAGCTCACGCGTCTGCCCGACCTGCTCGGCGGCGGCTTCTGGGGCTACGCGGACCGGCCTGCCCTCTGGGGACTCGTCGCCGTGGCGCTGCTCGCCGTGGTGCTGGGCCTCGTGTTCCGGCCCCCGGTTCCCCCGAGCTGGCGAGGCCGCGTCCGCGCGTGGCTGCTCTTCCTGCTCGCAGTGGGCTGCTACGTGCTGCTGCCCCAGGACATCACCGGGTACATGTACGCGATCTGCCCGCGCTACGCGCAGGTCGCCGCCCTGCTGGTGCTTCCGCTGCTGCCCTTCCCGCACGGGCCCACGTACAAGATCTTCGCCGGCGCCGCGACCGCACTCGCGCTCTACGCCGGCGGCAACCTCACCTACCTCTTCCACCAGTTCGACGTCGAAGCCGACAACTTCGAGATGGTGGTGAAGGACATCCCGCCCAAGGCGAAGGTGATGCACCTCGTCCTGGACATGGGCAGCCGTCACGCGACCCACGCCGTCTACCTCCACTACGCCGCCCTGGCCGCCCAGCGGGTCAGCGGCGTCCCCAGCTTCTCCCTCGCAACCGATCCCTCGTTCCCCGTCGGATACAAGCCCGGCGCACAGCCCCCCGCGTCCCCGTGGGAGTGGCGTCCGCTGGAGACCAATTGGGCCGCCATGAAGTGGTACGACGTGTACCTCGCCCGCGGCGACGAACCGCCCGAGATCCTCTTCAGGGGTCGCGCGCAGGACGTCGAGCTGATCTCGCGGGCGGACCGATGGCGGCTCTACCGGCGCAAGCCGGGGAAGTGACCGACACGGCCGCGCTTTACAGCCCCGGGGAGCGTCTGAATAATCCGGGGCCGCTTCGAGGGAGGAACACCATGGGCAAGTCGAAGGCGGGACAGGGCACCCGGCGAGTGTTGGAGCGCCTGCGCTCGAACGAGGCCCCGGCGACCCTGGCCGCAGACCTGGGCGTGCGGGACACCGAGGTCGCCGCGGCGCGGGAGCTGGTCCGACACATCGGCGAGCACCAGGCCGTGGCCGCGGGTCAGCTCCCCGACGCGCTGGCCCAGGCGGTGGTCGAGGCCGCCGTGCAGATCGAGCACGCCGACTTCCTCAAAGCCGTCGCCGAGCAAGGCGCGAAGGGCGCGGCGAGCGCCGCCAAGCGTGGCCTGGCGATCCTGCGGTCCAAGGGCATCGAGGTGGAGGTCGAGGAGCGCGGCGAGGCGGTGTTCAAGGCCGACGTGCAGCGCCCCGACGACCTGATGTGCTTCCTCAGTACCTGCGACGGGACCGGCGAGCGCGCGCTGTGGGTTCCCCGCGCCATCCGCGGCGGGCTGCAGCTCACCACCGCGCTGCTCTCGGACACCGCCGGGCTGCTGCAGGTCGTGAGCGACGAGGTGAGCAAGCGCTCGTTCAAGCGCCTGCGCGAGGAGCTCATCGAGCGGGCCGGGCCGCACGGCATCACGCTGCTCGAGATCCCGCCGGCGCGCGCGCGCGGCTACCTGGCGCTCGCACGGGCGATGACTCCGCGCGGCCTGACCATCGACCAGGAGGCGCAGCTCACCGGCCTCACCGGCGATCCCAAGGACGCAGTCTCGCCTGCCCGCGCGCTGCCCGCGCTGCCGGCGGAGCAGGAGGCGCAGCGCCTCGCCGAGAGCGAGCGGATCCTCGAGGAGAAGGAGGCGAAGTCGTGGATTCCCTCCCTCGAGG
>CAZAIE010000376.1:6514-6884 GCA_964485035.1 uncultured Myxococcaceae bacterium
AGCAACTCGAGACCTAGGGCGCCCAGGCCGCCGAGAGCTACTTCGACGCGGGGTGCCGTGAGCGATACGCCGGACGGCTCTTCGAGCTGGTCGAGGCGCTCGGGGCGACCCAGCGCGCCGAGGCCGCCGAGCGGGCGGGGGCGTGCGCGCGGGCGCTGATCGCCGGGGTGCCCGCGACGCAGATTCCGTTCTGCCTCCAGCTCTTCCGCAAGGTCGCGGCCAAGGCGAAGTGAGGGCGTTGGGAGGAGAAGTGCCGGCGCCAGGGTGAGAGTGCCGGCGGCCAAAGCCGCGCCTGAGGTTACCAAGCCCGCCTCCGCGGGCGCTCGCGAGATGGCGTTTGAGCCCGCCGAAGGGCGGGCTTTGTAAACTC
>CAZAIE010000377.1:0-6863 GCA_964485035.1 uncultured Myxococcaceae bacterium
TGCTCCACCCTGGCGCGCACCTCGTCCATGGTCCCCAGGAACGACTCCAGCCGGCCGTGCACCGCGGCCAGCTTGCCGAGCCCGTCGGCGGCCTCCCGCCGCATCGCCTCCGCGCCCGCCTGCGTCTCCCCGGCCACCGAGGCGGCGCTGCCCAGCGCTGCGCGGAAGGACTCGGCGGCGGCGCTCACCTGGCCCGCGGTGTCCACCTGCTCCTGGGACGAGCCGATGAGCGCCCGCGTGCTCTGGCTGGTCTGCTCCACCAGCCCGTCGACCTGGGGCTGGAGCCGCCCCACCGCATCGAGGATCTGCCGCTGTCCCAGCGCCTGCGTGCGCAGCGCCTGGTACGGCAGCTCGCTGATGGCGTGGCGGCGCACGATGAACAGCAGCGTCACCGGCAGCGCGGCGAGGATGAGGGTGACGTCCAGCGCCAGCGCGAGCAACGGCGAGGGGGTGAACACCCGCAGCCAGCCGGTCTCCAGCCCCACCCGCAGGGCCAACGTCGAGCCGACCGCGAGCCCTCCCGCAAGAAGGGTCATCCGGGGGATGAAGATGGAGCCGTAGACCACCATGCAGGTGTTCGCCAGCAGCGAGAGCCCGAGCGTGTCGTCGCGCAAGGCCAGCGCGACCGCGTCGAACGCCAGAGCGGAGAACATCACCAGCCCGGCCGAGAGGTCGCGCGTCTGCTCGCGGGTGAGCAGCCAGCCCGCCCACCAGCAGAGCGCAGTGAGCCCCATGGCGCCCAGAAGCGTCCAGGCCTGCCAGCAGGGGGTGACGACAGCCTGCAACGCGAGGTTGGCCAGCACGGCCGGCCCCACCAGCAAGGCCACGATGCGGTTCACGCGACGCTGCAGCAGGAGGACGGCGTCGCGCTCGAGGGTGCGGGCCTGTTCATCGAAGTCGGACGAAGGTGCGTTCATGGAGGCGGCGATGCTACAGCGCGGGTCCCCACGACCAAGCGAAACCTCGGGGGACCCGCGTAGGCTGCGCCGCTACGGGGCCGCGCGCAGGGCCAGCAGCGCGCGCTCGTTGTTGCTGGTGGAGATGATGACCACGCTCTTGCGGTCGCGCTCCCCGGCGGTCGCGTAGAGGTGGTCCAGCTCCACTCCCTCCTCGGCGAGGATCTCGGCGATGCGGCGGAGCATCCCCGGCCGGTGCGGGATCTCGACTTCGACCACCTCGCGTTCTGTCGGCACCAGCTCTCGTTCGCGCAGTACGTCCATCGCGCGCAGGTGCTCGTCGGTGATGAAGCGGATGATCGCGTCACCTCCCTCGATCCAGGCCGTGGCAGCGGTCAGGTCGAAGCCCTTGTCCGACAGCAGCTTGGTGACGTTGGCGATCGTCTTCGGGTTCTTGCGAACCCGCACCACGACTTCCTTTCCCAGCTTGGCGGTGATCATGGCGGACCCCCCAGTCCGTTGCGTCCGTCCCGCCGTCTCGAGTCCCTACGGTGCGTGCGCGGGACGAGGCAATGGTAACGCCGCACGAGGGGGCGGACCGCAGTCCGACGCGCCTCCCCCAAGGCTCCCGGGGCGCTGGGACCCTGGCCCGGAAAGGAGGAGGCCGGCGGAGGGCAGCGCCCCCACCGGCCTCGCTCGTGGTGCGGCTCGGGCTCAGACGCTGCGGTCGATCAGCGTGTAGTACATCTGCCCGCGGTTCATCTTCATGAGTGGGGTGACGTTGCTCTGGAAGAAGGACTGGCTGCCCTTCACCACCTGGCACCCCAGGCTCCAGCCCCCGACGGTCGCGCCGTCGCCCCAGTGCAGGTTGATGGCGTAGCCCACGTCGCCGCGCTTCTTGCTCGCGGCCTCCTCGGCGGCGCTGATCTGCCCGTCGTGGTTGGTGTCGCGGAAGACCGGCAGGTTGTAGTTCGGGTTGCCGGCGCCGCTGACGCCGTGGTGCGTCCCCAGGTGGTACGGGTACGAGCCCGGCCGCAGGTGGGCGATGTCGAGCACGCCGTCGCCGTTCGCGTCACGGCCGTCGCCGTACTTCTGGCCCGGGTCGGTGGTGCCGCGGAACTCGCGGACGTGCATCTTGCCGTCGGTGCCCTTCCACACGAACGCCAGCGTGTCGTTCCACTGGTTGAAGGCGTTCCCGTGGCGCTTGCCGTCCACGCTCTCACCGCGCAGGCCGACGATGTTCATCTCGTTCACGCCGGTGCGCCAGTGGCCCTTGTTCGCCGTCACCAGCGAGCGGTACCAGTCGGCCTTGGCGGCGGTGCCCTGGGGCTTGGGCCCGAGGACCGCATCGGCGCGGAGGTCCAGGCGCTTGTCGGTGGCCGCGTCGAGCGTGCCGGTGACCTTCAGCTTCTCCTTGGCCTGGAACGCCTTGAGGGCGGCGGTGGTCTTCGCGTCCGCCTTCCCGTCGGGGGTCGCCACCGCGTAGCCCAGCTTCTTCAGGTCGGCCTCGGCGTCCTTGAGGGCAGCGGAGACCGTGGTCGGCGGCGTGGACTTCGGCTTGGCGGGCGCCGGGTTCATCGCGGCCTGTGCGCGCTTGAAGTCGAAGTTCGAGGAGGGGTCCACCTTGCGGCCCTTGGGGGTCGCGATGGCCTTGTGCGTGGTCAGGTTCCCGGTGGGGATCTTGTACTTGCTCGAGAGGTAGGGGAGCAGCTTCTCCAGGGCCTTGTACTGGGCCTCGGTGTAGGCCTGCTTGCCGTCCCCGTCGTTGACGATCTCGATGCCGATGGAGTTCTGGTTGATGTCCGTCTTGCCCTTGAAGGCCGAGGTGCCGGCGTGCCAGGCCTTGTCCTGGTCCTTCACCATCTGGACGATCTTCCCGTCGCGGCCGATGACGTAGTGGGCGCTGACCTGGGCAGCCGAACTCTTGAACGTGTTCACCGTGCCCGACAGCCCGCCCGGCCCCGTGTGGTGGAGCACGATGGTGTCGATCTTGCGGGTGCGCTGGCTGTAGTTGGGCGAGGCGATCCAGGTCGTCGCCGGCTTCTTGGGCGCTCCGCCGGTGGAGGGCGTCGTGGGCGTCGTCGTGGGCGGCTTGGCGGCGAGCGCCTTGGCCAGCGCGGCGCGCGTGGTGGGGCCGTAGACGCCGGTCGCCGAGATGCCGTGCTTCGCCTGGAACTCCTTCACCGCCTCCTCGGTGCGCGGCCCGAAGATGCCCGGGCCGGTGTGGTACTCGGCCGAGGTCATGTGCTTGAGCTTGACCAGGGCCTGCTGCAGCAGCTTCACCTGGGAGCCCTCGGCGCCACGCTTCAGGTCCTTCTGGGGGACGGCCGCGTTGGCGGCGCCGGTGTAGGTGTCGGGAACGACCAGCTTCTGTCCGACGCTGAGCTCGTTGACGTCCTTGATGTGGTTGGTCTTGGCGAGCGCGCTGACGGTGGTCTTGAACCGGGTCGCAATCGCGCCCAACGTGTCGCCGGACTTCACGCTGTAGATCGCCATCGAAATCTCCTGGGTCCTGGGGTGGCCCCAACCCGGCGCCACCAGTCATTGATCAGAAGAACCCACCTCCCGGATTGTCGCGCCGGACCCGACAGAGGTTGTCCCGCCCCAACCCGGACAACCTTGACCGTAGCGGTCAAGGTTTGTTAGACGAGGGCCGTGTTCCAGATCAACCGCCGCACCGACTATGCCGTCCGCGTGATGCTCACCCTGGCCAAGGGCGGAGCCTCGGCGCGCCAGTCCACCGGGCGCATCCAGAGCGAGACGCTGGTGCCGATGGCCTTCCTGCAGCGCATCGTCTCGACGCTGCGGCGGGCGGGGCTGATCCACGCGTTCCCCGGCATCCACGGCGGGCTGCAGCTCGCGCGCCCGCCCGAGGCCATCTCCCTGCTCGACGTCCACGCCGCGGTCGAGGGGCCCATCCTCATCTCCGAGTGCCTCGCCGACCCGTGCCGGTGCCCGCTCTCCGCGCCCTGCCCGGTGCGCTCCCGGTGGGCACGGCTCGACGGGCTCATCCAGCGCGAGCTCGCCGCAACCACCCTGGCCGACCTCGCCCGTGCGCCGGTCGAGAAGCCGGCCCGCCGCGCCAAACCCTCCCGCCGACCGTCCACGAGGTAGCCATGGATCCACTCCTCCTCGCCAGACTCCAGTTCGCCGTCACCACCGTCTACCACTTCTTCTTCGTACCCCTGACGCTGGGGCTCTCGCTGCTGGTGGCCCTCATGCAGACCCTCTGGGTCCGCACCGGCAACGAGACCTACAAGCGGATGACCAAGTTCTGGGGGAAGCTCTTCCTCATCAACTTCGCCATCGGCGTGGTCACCGGCATCGTCCAGGAGTTCCAGTTCGGCATGAACTGGTCGGAGTACTCGCGCTTCGTGGGCGACATCTTCGGCGCGCCGCTGGCCATCGAGGCGCTGCTCGCCTTCTTCATCGAGTCGACCTTCCTCGGGGTGTGGCTCTTCGGCTGGGACCGGCTCTCCAAGCGGGTGCACCTGGCGGCCATCTGGCTGGTGGCCATCGCCTCCAACCTCTCGGCCTTGTGGATCCTCATCGCCAACTCCTTCATGCAGGAGCCGGTGGGCTTCGTGGTCCGCAACGGCCGCGCGGAGCTGACCGACTTCGCCGCGGTGGTCCTGAACCCGCACGTCTGGCACCAGTTCCCGCACGTGGTCTTCGCCGGCATCTCCACCGCGGCCTTCTTCATCCTCGGCATCAGCGCCTGGCACCTGCTGCGAGGGACCGAGACCGAGGTGTTCGGCCGCTCGCTGCGCATGGGCGCCATCGCCGCCGTGGTCTCGTCGCTCCTCGTCGGCGTCGTCGGGCACGGACAGGCGCAGTACATGATCCGCCACCAGCCCATGAAGATGGCCGCCGCGGAGTCGCTCTGGGAGACCGAGAACCCCGCCTCCTTCTCGCTCTTCAGCATCCCCGACACCGCCAACCGCCGGGACAGCTTCTCGGTGCGCGTGCCGCACCTGCTCTCGGTGCTCGCCTACAACCGCCTCGACGGCGAGGTGAAGGGCATCAACCAGCTCCAGCGCGAGGCCGAGCAGCGCCACGGCCCGGGCGACTACATCCCCTCGGTCCCCATCCTCTACTGGTCGTTCCGGGTGATGGTCGGCGCCGGCGGCCTGATGGTCCTCCTCTCGCTCGCGGCGCTGTGGTTCTCGCGCGAGCGCAAGCGGTTCGCGTCCTGGCGCCCGCGCGCGCTGCGGCTCTTGTTCTGGGCCATCGCGCTGCCCTACCTCGCCAACACCGCGGGCTGGCTCCTGGCGGAGGTCGGGCGCTTCCCCTGGGTGGTCCACGGGCTGGTGAAGCTCGAGAAGGGAGTGTCCCCGACGGTGGGCGTGGGGATGCTGCTCACCTCGCTCATCGGCTACACGCTGGTCTACGGCGGGCTGATGGCGACCACCGTCTACCTGCTGCGCAAGTTCGCCAAGGCCGGGCCGCTGCCGGAGAAACCCGAGGCCGCCCCGGTCGCCGCTCCCCCGCTCTCGCTCTCGAACCCCTCGTAGGAGGAGGCCGCCATGGACTTCGACCTCAACACCCTCTGGTTCGTCCTCATCGCCGTCCTCTACGCGGGCTTCTTCGTGCTCGAGGGCTTCGACTTCGGCGTGGGCATCCTGCTGCCGCTGGTCGCCCGCGAGGACGTCGAGCGCCGACAGGTCATCAACACCATCGGCCCGCACTGGGACGGGAACGAGGTGTGGCTGCTGACCGCCGGCGGCGCCACCTTCGCCGCCTTCCCGGAGTGGTACGCGACGCTCTTCAGCGGCTTCTACCTCCCGCTGTTCCTGCTGCTGGTCGCACTGATCCTGCGCGGCGTGGCCTTCGAGTACCGCAGCAAGGACGACGGGCTCCGCTGGCGGCGCAACTGGGACCACGCCATCTTCGGCGGCAGCCTCGTCCCCGCTCTGCTGCTCGGGGTGGCCTTCGCCAACCTCGTGCGCGGGGTGCCCATCGACGCCCAGAAGCACTACGTGGGCGGGTTCTTCAACCTCCTCAACCCCTACGCGCTCGTCGCGGGGCTGGCCGCGGTCGCGGGCTTCGCCCTGCACGGCGCGCTCTTCCTCTCCATGAAGACCGACGGGGTGGTGCGCGAGCGCGCGCAGACCTGGGCGAAGCGACTGTGGCCAGTCTCGCTCCTGCTGGTCGCCCTGCTCTTCGGGTTGTCGTTCGTCTCCACGGACATCAAGACCCCGGCCATCGTCCTCGCCGCGGTGGGGCTCCTGACGCTGGTCCTCGCCGGCGTGCTCCAGCGGAGTGGCGCGGAGGGCAAGGCGTTCATCGCCACCAGCTTGACCATCGTGCTCGGCACCGCGAGCCTGTTCGCCATCCTCTTCCCGCGGGTGATGGTCTCGAGCCTCGACCCGGCCTTCAGCCTGACCATCCACAACGCGTCGTCCAGCCCGTACACCCTGAAGCTGATGACCGTGGTCGCGCTGACCTTCGTGCCCATCGTGCTGGGGTACCAGGCCTGGAGCTACTGGGTCTTCCGCAAGCGCGTGACGCGCGACCCGCAGACGCTGACCTACTGACCGGGCGAAGCGCCCCGTGCTGAGCCTCGACCGCAGGCTGCTCGAGCCGCTGAAGACCCGCCGCTTGCGCTTCGGGCTCGCGGTGGGGCTCGGCGCGCTCGGCGGCGGGCTGGTGGTCTGGCAGGCGCGGCTCCTCGCCCGCACGCTCGACGCCGCCTTCCTCGGGGGCGCCGGGCTCGAAGGAGTCCGCGGCACGCTGGGGCTCTTCGCCGGGGTCGTGCTCGTGCGCTTCGCGCTCGCCTGGGCGAGCGAGGCGCTGGCCTCCGGGCTCGCCGCGCGGCTGAAGGAGGAGCTGCGCGGGAGGCTGCTCGCGCACCTGGTCGCCCTTGGACCGGGGAACCGGGCCCGGGAGCGCACCGGCGAGCTGGCGGCGCTGGCGGGCGAGGGCATCGAGGCGCTCGACGCCTGGTACGGCCAGTACCTGCCGCAG
>CAZAIE010000378.1:0-2111 GCA_964485035.1 uncultured Myxococcaceae bacterium
CGCGAGAGCCAGATCATCAGCCAGGCCGGCGCGTCCAGCGTCGCGGTGAGGTTCGACGCCGTGACCAGGCTCGCGGTCAGGGCCACGGCGGCGAACCGCCGCTGGTCGGCCCACCCCGGGACCCGCGAGAACAGCAGCGAGAGCACGGCGACGCCCAGGCCCACGACGGAGCCCATCACCGCGAGCATGAAGGGCACGGTGAAGACCATGTCCTTGTCTTCGTAACGACCTGGAGTCGCCCAGTGCTCCTCTTGCCCGTTCGGGGCGGATCGGCCGGCCGCAGGATTTCCCGGGGTCGGAGCAGGGCGGCCTGCGAGCGGGTCGCCCCGATGCCGCGGCAGAAATAATCCAGCAAATTCAACTGCTTGGGCTGGGCTGGACTTGGCGCTCCGGCGAGGTCGAGGTCATTTCCCGGTCCGACGACGTGCCCAGGCGTGGCGCGAGTCGGGGCTCGCCGCCCGTGCCGTCGAAACGTGGCTGCGGTGGGTGATGCCTTCCTGGCGCAGGCTACCAGGGGCGCCAGGTCTTCCGCCTGGCCGCCTGCCGCGCGAGTGCGAGGTTCGGCAGCTCCCCTCCGCCGAGGAAGGTGTCGATGTGCCGGATGAGGCGCCGCACCTCGACCTCGGTCATCCAGGGGTTCGAGAGGTGCTGGAAGACGTCCTGCTCGTTCATCCCGAGCCGACGGCCCTCCTCGATGGCCACCGCGTATCCTTCGACCTCGGTCGGGCGGTCCACGTACTCGAACCGATCGTCCCAGAGGTCGAAGCCCTCCGTGAGCTGGCGCAGGTGCGTGAGTTCGTGCAGCAGGTCCAGGTACAGGTCGAGCGGCCCGCCCTCGGCGTAGTACTTCTGCGAGACCACGATGCACGGCGCCTCGACGTCCACGAAGGCGTACCCGCGCTGGCCGCGAATCTGCACGACGGCGTGCTCGAGCAGGCGTTGGCGGGCTTCCGGGTCCGGAGCGATCCGCTGGAGCGCCGGACTGGTCGCGGCCTTCGGCAGGAGTGCGAGATAGGCGTGGTCGCCCGGAGGCAGGCTTCGGTCGACGCGGGCGAAGGCCGGCAGGCGAATCCGATGCGGACGCGGGACCAACTCCGCATCCAGCCCGCGCGGAACAGCCTGCCCTCGGGCGAGCTTCGCGGCGCGGCTCAGGGCCCAGGGGATGCGCCCCCGTCCGTGCATCGCCCGCACCAGCTTGCCCACGACTGGAGGAGGAAAGCCGACCGAGGTCACGAAGAGCGGCCGCGCGCTGTGGCCCCGCGCGATTCCCAGCGCCTCCGGGTTGCCGTCCTCGCAAGGCTCCTCGGCCACGCCCATCACGGAGACCGACTCGTCGAGCGCCTGGTAGAGCAGCGCACCCATCCCCGGGCGCGTGGTCCCGTCGAGCCAGACGTACTGGTCGAGGACGACCACCTGGACCTCGGTCGAGAGACGCTTCAAGGCCGAGCGCAGGAGGTCCAGATCCGTCGTCGGGGTGCGGACCTCGACCGTGCGCTCCTCCATGCTGCTCGAGGAGTCGAAGGAGCGGAGGACGACGCAGGCGGCGGTGGCGCGGCGGGCGACGGGGCGATGGAGGCGGATGACGGCGATGGGCACGCGAGAAGACTAACCGGGCAGTGAAGGCAACTGGAGATCAGAAGAGGCCACGCTCCGTCGGGGGGCACTCGCTACCTCACACCGAGATCGACCCTTTGCGGAACTCGCTTTGGGCGAGGAGCACGTTCACGCAGACCGGTATGCCCGTCCTGGCGATGCGCTTCGCCTCCTCCAGCACCTCGCCGATCCTCGCCTCGTCCTCGAGCAGGAGCCCCGCTCCTCCGTAGCCTGCGGCCACCTCGTGGTAGGCGGTGTCGCGCAGCCTCGTGCCCACGTCGTCGCCGAGCAGTTCCGCCTGGTCCCGGGCGATCTGCCCCCACCGCGCGTCCGTGCCGATCACCGCGATGGGGGCGAGCCCGTGCCGCACGAAGGTGTCGAACTCGGCGAGCGAGTAGGCCGACGAGCCGTCGCCCCAGAGAATCCACACCTCGGCGTTCCTCCGGCAGACCGCGGCGCCAGTGGCGAACCCGCCGCCCACGCCCAGGGTCCCGTAGACGCCGGGGTCGAGCCAGGAG
>CAZAIE010000378.1:2121-4133 GCA_964485035.1 uncultured Myxococcaceae bacterium
GGAGTGCGGCGCGCGGGGACGCAACACGTAGGCCCCCGTCGCCACGAAGTCGCCGCCGTCCGCCACGAGGATGGCGTCGTCCCCGAGGTGCTTCTCCATCTCGAGGAACAGACGGACCGGATGAACGCGCCCGGGTGTCTTGGGAGTGTCCTGTGCAATCTCGGCGTCGCGCGCGTCTTCGCGCCGCCTCAACCTGGCGAGCCACTCCCTGCAACCTGCGCCTGCGCTGCCCGCCGCGCGCGCGAGGTCCACCAGCATCTGTCCGGGATGCATCCTGAGGGCGAGCTCGGGAATGCGGTTCTTGCGGAGCGTCGTTCCGCTCAGGTTCACTGCCACCAGCCTGGCCGAGTGCGGAATCGCCTGGCCGTACCTGAGGCGGAAGTCGAAGGGGAAGCCGCACACGATCACCAGGTCCGCCTCGTGGAGCGCTTCGTGGCGCCCGTGGCGGAACTGCAGCTCGTTCACCCGGCCCAACAGCCCTCGCGCCATACCTCCCAGGAAGACCGGCACCCCCAGCGCCCGCACCGCATCGGCGATGCGCTCGGGATTCGCTTCGTTCACCAGCGCCTGGCTGCCCAGCACGAGGAGCGGCCGCTCCGCCTTCTTCAGCAGCGCTGCCACCTCCTGCAGCTGCTTCGCGCTGTCGCCCGTGAGGAAGAGGTCGTCCCGCTCGGGGAACCGGGGCTTCCAGAGCGGCAGGTGCGGCTGTTCGAACTGCCGGAAGAGGTGGGCGCGCAGGTACAGGCGCAGCGCGTCTCCCACCAGGCCCGTCATCGTCGCCTCGTGAAGCGTCCACTCCTCCACCGTCTTCCGCGGGTAGAGCAGATCGATCGGAACCTCGACGAAGACGGGGCCCGGGACGCCGGCGAGCGCCACGTCCATCCCCCGCTCGATGGTCGGGGCCAGGCTGTGGAAGGTCGTCACTCGTGTCGCCCACTTGGTGATCGGCGACAGGAGCGAGAGCTGATCGATGTCCTGCAGCGACCCGCGCCCGCGCAGCACCGTCGCCGTCGCACCCCCGAGGAGCAGCACCGGCGACTCCGCCATCTGCGCGTTCTTGATTGCGGTGATGGTGTTGGTGACGCCCGGGCCGGCGGTCACGGCGGCCACGCCCACGGTGCCGGTCAGGCGCGCGCAGGCATCGGCGGCGAAGACCGCGCTCACCTCCGCGCGCAGGTCCACCACCTCAATCCCCCGGCTCCTGGCGCCGACCAGGATGGGCGCGATGTGCCCGCCACAGAGGGTGAAGAGGTGCCGGATCCCGCGTCGCGAGAGGACCTCCCCGATGACGTCGCCGCCGTGCATGGCCGAGGCTCCGTCGCGGACCTGTCTCCGCCAGGCTCCAACGCTTCGCTGAGACGTCTGTGCCCTCGAAGGCTGGGCTCCGCCGCTGCCATTCGGGCGGCTCAGCCAGACCCGTCCCCGTCAGGGGCTCCGCGTCACGGCGGGCACCCACGCCCCGACGGTCGCGCGAGCTGGTTCACGGCGGCCTCAACCTCGGCGCTCACGGGATCGCCAGGGGGTAGGCGTCCTCGCCGCGCGCAGTGTGGACGACCAGGAAGGGGATCTCGGCGCGTCAGTGCTCCACGGCGGGGAGGCGCCCGCGAGCGCAGCCATGCCGGCTTCCGCAATGCCTATCGAGGACACCGGAGCACCCGTATGGAAGACGAACGAGCCGAGGACGCCCACGAGTGCCGGGCCACCAGCACGAGGCCGGCGAAGACCCTCAGGGCACCTGCAGCCTGTCGACCACCACGGCCGGCGAAGACCCTCAGGGCACCTGCAGCCTGTCGACCACCACGGTCGGCCAAGGCGGCAGGTTCGAGTCGAGGTAGCTCCCCTCCGTCACCGTCACCTCGTACGTCCCCGGATAGAGCTCGACCGTGTACTTCCAGATGTCCGACCCCTCGCACGAGAACCACGTGCTCGCGTCGTACCGGGAGTCCGTCAGGTGGCGGAAGTCCACCTTCCCGCCCCCGCCGCAGTACACGAGCGTCGGCGCCGCCCCGTTC
>CAZAIE010000378.1:4233-6836 GCA_964485035.1 uncultured Myxococcaceae bacterium
CGTGTACTTCCAGAGGTCCGCTCCCTCGCACGAGAACCACGTGCTCGCGTTGTACTTGGCTTCCGTCAGGTGCTCGAAGTCCACCTTCCCGCCCCCGCCGCAGTACACGAGCGTCGGCGCCGCCCCGTTCACCTGGATGCTTCCGCTCACCGTGTGCTTGGGCGGCACCGTGACGTTCAGCACCACCCCGGTCTGTGCTCCGGCAACCCCGAAGGCGCTCTTCACCTCGGTCGGCCACGGCGGCAGGTTCGAGTCGAGGTAGCTCCCCTCGGTGACGATCACTTTGTACGTCCCTGGATACAGGTCGACCGTGTACTTCCAGAGGTCCGCTCCCTCGCACGAGAACCACGTGCTCGCGTTGTACCTGGCTTCCGTCACGTGCTGGAAGTCCACCTTCCCGCCCCCGCCGCAGTAAACCAGCGTCGGCGCCGCCCCGTTCACCTGGATGCTCCCGCTCACCGTGTACCTCGGCGGCACCGTCACGTTCAGCACGACGCTGGCGAGGTTCCCGCCCGTACAGACGCCCTGGGTGCAGGCCCAGCCGGCGGGGCAGGTCTGCAGGCACTGCGCCCCGCAGACGTTGGGGACACCCGTGCCGCCGCAGGTCTGAAAGCCCGAGCAACTGCCGCACTGCACCGTGTTGCCACAGCCGTCGTCGATGGCGCCGCAGTTCTTGCCCTGGGCAGTGCAGGTCGTCGGCGTGCAGGCGCCCTTGCCACAGACGTTGGCGGTCCCGCCGCCGCCACAGGTCTTCCCCGAGGGGCACGTCCCGCAGTCGAGCTGGCCGATGCAGCCGTCCCCGATGATCCCGCAGTCCTTCCCCTGCGCGACGCACGTGGTGGGGGTGCAGCTCGCGCCGCAGACGTTGGCCACCCCGCTCCCGCCACAGCTCTTCCCTGCCGCGCAGGTCCCGCAGTTGAGGGTCGCGCCGCAGCCATCCCCGATGCTCCCGCAATCCTTGCCCTGGGCGAGACAGGTCGTCGGCGTGCACGTGCCGGTCCCGCAGACATTGGCGTTCCCTCCGGCGCCGCAGGTCTGGCCCATCGGGCAGTTGCCACAGGCCAGGGTGCCCCCGCACCCGTCCGCGACGGCGCCGCAGTTCTTCCCGAGCTGGAGGCAGGTCTTGGCGGTGCAGGAGGGGGTCCCGCACACGTTGGCGGTTCCACCGCCCCCGCAGCTCAGGCCCGAGGCGCAGGAGCCACAGTTGAGCTGGCCGCCGCAGCCGTTGCTCACCGTCCCGCAGTCCTTGCCGAGCTGGGTGCAGGTCTTGGGGACGCACGTCCCGGGCGCGCACACGTTCGGATCTCCGCGACCGCCACAGGTCTCCCCGGCGCCGCAGGCGCCGCAGTTCAGCGCCCCGCCGCACCCGTCCTCGGCGTCACCGCAGTCGAAGCCCTGCTGCTCGCAGCTCTTGGCCACGCACGAGGGGGTGGTGCACTGGCCGGCCTTGCAGAGCCTGGTCCCCGAGCAGGCGGTGCAGGCGACTCCTCCCCCGCCGCACTGCTGGAGCGTGTTCCCCGCCTGGCAGATCCCATCGGCGCAGCACCCGGGACAATTCGCCGCGCTGCACGGGTCGACCGGGGCCGGGGTCGGGCAGGCGGTGAGCGTCAGGGCGAGACAGACGCCGAGGGAGAGGGACGATGGTCGCATGGGCACTCCGGGGTCGGCCAGGGAGCGGCAGGATACGGCCTGCAATGCGGCCCGTCACTCGAGCGGACCGCCGCCGCTCACCTCCTACCGCCTCGAGACGCGGTACACGGAGCTGTTGTCCCCGTAGAGGCGGAAGTAGACGGACGAACTGTCGGCCACCATGTCGGTCGCGTTCGCGGTCGAGAGCTGGACCTTCGGGCCGCCCGCCTTGGGCATCTTGAAGAGTCCGTCGCCCGAGAGGAAGAGGTCGTCCCCGTCCACCGCGATGTCCCGGTAGCAGGGCGCCGAGCTCTCCAGCGCGACCTTCGGTCCTCCCGCCACCGGGACCGCCCAGAGCGTGCAGCCGGTGGGCTGGTAGCTCCTGGTCGCCCAGAAGAGAGTGGTCCCGTCGCTGGCCAGCCCGCCCAGGTCCGGCGAGGGGTCGGTCGCGAGCTCGGTGGTCGCCGACGTCAGGGTGTCGAGCCGCATGAGTGAAGTCCCGCCTGCGCTACCGGTGTCGATCCAGGCGACTCCTCCCGGGACGGGCACGAAGCCGAGGCACGAACGCGAGGGGCGGAAGGCCTCGATCACGGGACCTCCGGCGAGCGGAACCTTGAGCGCGGCGGGGGTGAAGAGCCCGTAGACGGAGGCCGAGTCGGCCGCCAGATAGGTGAGCGTCGAGAAGCCGTAGGCGGAGCCGGTCGCGACGGTTGAGGGGCTCCCGCCGCCGAGGGGGATTTCGACGATCGCAGCGGCGCTGGCGGCCTCGAACTGCGCCTGGAAGAGCCTGCCGCCCGCCAGGACCACATCGGTCAGGCTGGCGTAGAACGGCGGCGTGTAGAGCGTCTCGAGGGCGCCGCCTGCCTTGGGAATCCGATAGGTCGCGTCGTTTCCGAAGTAGATGAACGTCTCGTCCAGGGCGATCGTCCGGCCGTAACCGGAGCCGCCGGTCGTGGTCACGAGCCGCTCCGGGC
>CAZAIE010000379.1:0-6834 GCA_964485035.1 uncultured Myxococcaceae bacterium
CGGCTTCATCGAGGATGCGGTGAAGCTGTCGAAGGAGCTGGGGTGGGGGCTCTCGGAGCTGCGCACGCTCACGACGGTCGAGCGCAAGCGGGCCCTCGAGGAACTCGAGCGCCTGGGGTCGCGGCACCACAAGAAGCGGTGAAGGAGGAGCCGTGGCCGAGTGCGTCTTCTGTGCGGTCGTCGCCGGGAGCGTCTCGGCTGCGAAGGTCCACGAGACCGACGAGGTCTGCTGCTTCCTCGACCACCGACCGCTCTTCCCTGGCCACGTGCTGGTGGTCCCGAAGCTCCACGTCGAGACCCTGCAGGACCTGCCTCCGGAGCGGCTCGCCGGGCTCTTCGGCGCCGCGAGGCTCATTGGTGCCGCGCAGGAGAGGGCGCTGGGGTGCCAGGGCACCTTCGTGGCGGTGAACAACCGCGTGAGCCAGAGCGTGCCCCACCTGCACGTCCACGTGGTTCCCAGGACCAAGGGCGACGGGCTCAAGGGCTTCTTCTGGCCGCGCACGCCCTACCGCGACGCCGCGCACCTCGAGGACGTGCGCTCGAGAATCGCGGCGGCCGCCGCGGAGTGCTTCCGCTGACGGCCGCCGAGAGTCCGGATACTGGCCTTGGTCACGCCGCCTGCAGCGGCTCCAGGTAGCGGGCGAGGAAGCTCTTGGTCTTCAGCTCCACCTGGCGCACGCGCTCGCGGGAGACGCCCCAGCGCTTGCCGATCTCCTCGAGGGTGCGCGGCGAGTCCTGCGTGAGTCGCTCCTGGAGGATGTCCCAGCCCAGGTCGCCCAGGCGCTTCTTGATGCGCGAGAGCGCCTCGCGGACGTCGCGGTCGTGCTCGGTGCCTAGGTAGTCGCGCTCGGGGTCGGCCTTCTCGTCGACCAGGCGCTCGAGGTGGGAGACCTCGCCCTCGTCGTCGATGGTCATGTCGAGCGAGAGGTCGTTCATGCTCATCCGCTGGCTCTCGCCGCCGCGGACCTGGCTGCGGTTGTCCTGGAGGTAGCGCTGGATGTACGCGCGGATCCACCACACCGCGTAGGTCGCGAAGCGCGTGCCCTTCTTCGAGTCGTAGTGCTCGATGGCCTTGAGCAGGCCGATGTTGCCCTCCTGCACCAGGTCGTCCATGCGCGCCCCGCGGTCGGCGTACTTCTTGGCCACGGAGATGACCAGGGCGAGGTTGCAGGTGGCGAGCGTCTGCCGGGCCCGCTCGTCGCCCTTGCGGGCTCGGCGGCTCAGGCGGACCTCGTCCTCACGGGTCAGCGGGCGGTATCGGCTGAGGCCGCTGAGATAGGAAGACATCCCCTCGAAGTGGGCGGTGCGTCGCATCGTCGGGCTCCCTCTGCTTGGTACGCCGCTCGGTCGCTGCCTCCCCCTCCAAGGACAGCCACCGGTCGGCAAGTACGATGCGGACTGAGCAAGAACGATTCCCACTAGGGCTCCCTCCCTGAGGCCCTTTTGGGGGATGGCTTGGCGAGGGGAAAAACTGCAGTGCAATCCGCCACTCTCTTCCGGGGGACGCCCTGCCTTGAGGTGCTCTACTTCCGAAATGTTGCGCCCTCATGGGATTGGTCGGAGCCGTGGAGAGATTTCGCGAATCAGTGCCCCTTGATTGGGTGGTTTTCGAGCGCGGGACTATCCCGACCGGGTACGTGAAACACCCCTTAGGGTGGGTCTGATTCTGGAATGCAGTCTTGACTGACCCGCGCGTGGAGGGGGAATCCCGGTGTGGGAGCCCTCGCGCGTGGGTCACAGATGTGGGTCATCCGAGTCGGCTAAGACCCTGTAGGGGTGGTCTAGAAACCTGGTCGGGGGACAGACTTCTGGCGAGCAGTTCGCCCTGTCCAGTGAAGCTGTGGAATGCCGCTCTCGCGCAAAACACTGCGGCCGCTCTGGATACCAGAGCGGCCGCGAGTCAGCGTGAGCTGAAAGGGTCTACATCCGCTCAGCGCGGAGCTTCTTTCCGTACTCCACCCCACGGTCGAACGCGCGCGTGTTGAGGTCGATGGTGTTGGGCGGCACGGAGTCCGCCACGGCCTTGCGGGCGGCGTCCTCGCTGACCAGCCGGGTGACCGCAGCGAAGAAGCCCACCATCACGATGTTCAGGACCATGCGCCGGCCCAGCTCCTCGGCGATGCGCGTCGCCGGAATGCCGAAGGCCTTGACCCCCTTGGGGAGGTCGGTCGGCTTCACCAGCTCCTCCTCATAGAGGAGGTAGCCGTCCTCGGCGAGCTCGGGCAGGAACTTCGCGAAGGCGTCCTGGCTCATCGTCACCAGGATGTTGGGCTTGTGCACGTAGGGGTAGAGGATGGGGTTGTCGTCCACCACCACCTGCGCGCTGCACGCGGAGCCGCGCGCCTCGGGCCCGAAGGCCTGGGTGAGGGTCGAGTGCTTGTTGTCGAAGAGCGCCGCTGCCTTGCCCACGATGATGCCGCAGAGGATGACGCCCTGGCCGCCGAGGCCGCCGATCTTGATCTCCGTGACCATGGTTCACCCGATCCCTTCGAGGTTCATGCGCTCCTCGTAGCCCACCTCGCGCTGTTCGCCGGTGGGCTGGACGTAGGGCACGTACTTGGGGCCCAGCGCCTCCCGCATGCGGCGGTCCATCAGCTCCGCGTTGGTGGGCCGCTCGCGGTCCACGAACTTGCCCACCACGATGGGCCCGCGGAAGTCGAGGTTCGCCTCTCGGGAGTCACAGCCGTTCTTGATCACGCTCTTGTCCTTGAAGTGCTTCATCTCGTCCAGGCCCTCGCCCAGCCGGTTGCGGCGCAGGTAGAGCGTGGGGCAGGGCGCGATGATCTCGATGAAGCGGAAGCCCTTCTTCTTGAGGGCCTCGGCCATCGTCTTCGCGAGCTGGCGCACGTGGAACGTGGTCCAGCGGGCCACGAACGTGGCCCCGGAGCTGTCGGCCAGGAATGGCAGGTTGAACGTCGGCTCGTAGGCGCCGTAGGGCGTCGTCGAGGCGATGGCCGGCTCCGGCGTCGTGGGGGTCACCTGGCCGCCGGTCATGCCGTAGGTGAAGTTGTTGACGCAGACCACCATGAGGTCGGCGTTGCGGCGGGCGGCGTGGATGAGGTGGTTGCCCCCGATGGCGGAGAGATCGCCGTCACCGGAGTAGACCACCACGTTCAGCTCGGGGTTCGCGAGCTTGAGGCCCGTGGCGAAGGGGATGGCCCGGCCATGGGTGGTGTGGAACGAGTCCAGGTTCAGGTAGCCGGCGACGCGGCCGGTGCACCCGATGCCGGAGACGATGGCCACCTTGTCGAGGTTCCCCGCGGCCTCGGTGAGCGCCCGGGTGAAGCAGTTCACCGTGGTGCCGATGCCGCAGCCGGGGCACCAGATGCTGGGCATGCGCTCGAGGCGCAGGTAGCTGTTGACGGGGTTCTGGCGGTCGCTCATCGCACCACCTCCATGATTGCGTCGGTGATGACCTGGGGTTCGTGGACCGTTCCGCCGGCGTGGGGCACGAGGCGGGTCTTGCAGCGCCCGTTGGCGATGCGCTCCACCTCGAGGCTCATCTGGCCGAAGTTCAGCTCCGGCACGACGAAGCCCTTGATGCGGCCCGCCAGCTCGCGGATGCGCTTCTCGGGGAACGGCCAGGCGGTGATGAGCCGCAAGGAGCCCACCTTCACGCCCTTGGCGCGGGCCATCTCCGCCGCGCGCTCGGCGACGCGGGAGGTGATGCCGTAGCTCACCACGACCACGTCCGCGCCCTCGACGCCCTTCTCCTCGAGCCGGATGATCTTGTCGGCGTTGTCGTCGATCTTGCCGATGAGGCGGCGCATCAGCTTGTCGTGGGCCGCCGGGTTCATGGCCGGGTAGCCCCGCTCGTCGTGCGTCAGGCCGGTGACGTGGATGCGGTGGCCGTCGCCGGCCTTGCACATCTCCGGGACCATGCCGCCAACGGGCTCGAAGGGCTTGTAGGTGCCCGGCTTCTTGTGCGTGAAGCGCCGGGGCGTCACCTCCAGCTTGTCCGCCGCGGGGATGACCACCTTCTCGGTCATGTGGCCCACGCACTCGTCGAGCATCAGGAGCACCGGGACCCGGTACTCCTCGGCGTAGTTGAAGGCCAGCACGGTCAGGTCGAAGCACTCCTGGGGGGAGTTCGGGCAGAGGGCGATGATGCGGTAGTCGCCGTGCGAGCCGAAGCGGGCCTGCATCATGTCCGCCTGGCCCACCAGCGTGGGCAGGCCGGTGGACGGGCCGCCGCGCTGCACGTCGACGATGACCACCGGGGTCTCGGTCATCGCCGCGAGGCCCAGGTGCTCCATCATCAGCGAGAAGCCGGGGCCGCTGGTGACGGCGATGGCCTTGGCGCCGCCCCAGGCCGCGCCCAGGACCGCGATGGACGCCGCCAGCTCGTCCTCCATCTGGATGAAGCAGCCGCCCACCCTGGGGAAGCGCGTCGAGAGCCGCTCGACGACCTCGGTGGAGGGGGTGATGGGGTAGCCGGCGGAGAACCGGCAGCCCGCGGCGATGGCACCCTCGCTGCACGCGTGGTCGCCGTCGAGGTAGTGGGCGCCGGTGAGGACGCCCTTGGGGTCAGCCTTCATCGCGCACCTCCTTGGGCCACGGGCGCCTTCTCGGCCTTCTCCTCGTTCTTCTCCCGGTACCCGAAGATGGCGAAGTCGGGGCAGTACAGGCCGCACATGTCGCAGCCGGTGCACTTGTCGGGGTGGGCGAAGACCGGGGGGTGGTAGCCCTTGGCGTTGAAGCCCTTGTCCAACTCCAGGACATGGGTGGGGCAGAACTCGACACAGAAGCCGCAGCCCTTGCAGGTCTCGCGGCTGATGACGACGACGCCTCTGAACTTCTTCTCCTTCGTTTCCTTGGGAGGAGAGCCCGCCTGTTCGTTGGTCATCGAAGCTCCTCGGTGGGGGGTTGGAAAACGCGCGGAGCTTCTCACGCCGTCAGGTGCAATTCCAGCTTGGTGCGGGGCTTTCCCGGACAGGCCAGGCAAGGGGGGCGACGGGGGCCCGCAGCTCTGGTAAAGGAGCGCGCCGAAAGCAGAAATCGGAGCCTGCCGTGGCCACCAGCGTCCTCGTCATCTTCGCCCTGGTCTACCTGGGAATGATCGTGGGGGAGCTGCCCCCGTTCGCCCTGGACCGGACCGGCTTCGCGCTCCTGGGGGCCATCGCGCTGGTGGCGCTCGGCGATGTCGAGGTGGGCCGCGTCTGGACCGCGGTGGACATGCCCACCATGTACCTGCTCTTCGGGTTGATGGTGCTCTCGGCCCAGTTCCGCCTCGGGGGCTTCTACACCCAGGTGACGCGGCGGCTGGTCGCGGCGCCCGTGTCCCCGCCCGGCCTGCTGGCGCTGGTCATCGGAGTGTCCGGGGCGCTCTCGGCGGTGCTCACCAACGACATCGTCTGCCTGGCCATGGCGCCGATCCTGGTGGAGGGGGCGACGCGCCGCCGGCTGGACCCGCTGCCGTTCCTCCTGGCGCTGGCGTGCGCCTCCAACGTGGGCTCCGCGGCGACCCTCATCGGCAACCCCCAGAACATCCTCATCGGCCAGAGCCTGAAGCTGTCGTTCTCCCGCTTCCTCCTCGAGGCCGGCGTGCCGGCGGTGCTGGGGCTCGCGGCCACCTTCGGCGTCATCGCCTTCCAGTTCCGGGGCCGGTGGGAGAAGGCGCTGCCCGAGCCGCGGGTCGAGGCGCCGGAGTTCAGCCGCTGGCAGAGCGGCAAGGGGCTGCTGGTGGCCGCGGGCGTCGTCGGCGCCTTCCTGTTTGCTCCGACCATCCCCCGGGAGGCCGTGGCGCTGACCGCGGCGGGCGTGCTGCTGCTCTCCCGGCGCCTCGCCTCGAGCCGCATCCTGGGGCTGGTGGACTGGCAACTCCTGGTGCTCTTCGGCGGCCTCTTCGTGGTCAACCACGCGCTCGAGGAGACCGGGGCCACGCGCCTGGCGATCGAGGCGCTGCAGGGCTGGGGCGTCGACCTGCACCAGCCGGCCTGGCTCTTCGGCGCGTCGACGCTGCTCTCCAACGTGGTCTCCAACGTCCCGGCGACGATGCTGCTGTTGCCCAGCGCCACGCACCCGTCAGCCGGGCCCGTCCTCGCGCTCTCCAGCACCCTGGCGGGGAACCTCTTCATCGTCGGGTCCATTGCCAACATCATCGTGGTGACGCAGGCGAAGCCGCTGGGCGTCACCATCGACTTCCGCACCCACGCCCGCACCGGCGTTCCGGTGACGCTCGCCACGCTGGCCATCGCCGCCGGCTGGCTGCTCCTGCGCGCTTGAGGGGTTCGCCATGAAGACCTCCAACCTCGCCATCGTCTTCACCGACATCAAGGGCTTCACCGCCCGCACCAGCCTGCAGACGCACGAGGAGAACCGGCGGATGCTGGCGCTGCACGACGCGCTGCTCTCGCCGGTCTTCAAGGCCTTCGGCGGGCGGCAGGTGAAGACCATCGGCGACGCCTTCCTGGTGGTCTTCGAGTCGCCGACGCAGGCGGTGCTGTGCGGCGTCGCCATCCAGGACCGGCTCTGGGACTACAACCGCCGCGTCGCCGACCCCGAGCAGATCCACGTGCGCGTGGCCATCAACATGGGCGAGGTGCGGGTCGAGAAGGGCGACGTCTTCGGCGAGCCGGTGAACATCGCCGCGCGGGTCGAGGGGCTCGCCGACGCGGGCGAGGTGCTCTTCACCGAGGCGGTGTACCTGGCCATGAACAAGGCCGAGGTCCCCTCGGAGGACCGCGGGCACCACGAGCTCAAGGGCATCCCCGAGAAGGTGCGGGTCTATCGCGTCCCCCAAGGCGCTTACCGGCTGGGGGTGCAGCAGCCCGCCGAGCCGGCGCCGTCGGTCGCCGAGTCCGTGCCACGTCCTCCGTACGGCGGCCTCGCGCT
>CAZAIE010000380.1:0-6832 GCA_964485035.1 uncultured Myxococcaceae bacterium
CTCCATTCCAACTCGACCGCTCCAAAGGCATCCGCGAGCATCCGGGATTCACAGTGGAAAACGGGTGGCGCCCGTGCCTGTTTGGGTCTGCAAAACCCTCATCCCCGGTTCAAGTCCGGGTGGCGCCTCTGAACCGAAAGCCCCTGGGAAACCGGGGGCTTTTCGTGTTTGTAGGCCCACGTGCTCCTGGCTACAATCCTCCGACCGTGAACCTCTCCCGACCCTCCCTGGCAGTCCTGGTGTTCGCCCTCCTCGGCGTCGGCTCTGCACGGGCGGAGTCCGGGGTCGAAGGGACGTGGGATTCGCCGTTCGGACGCTTGAAGATCGAGAAGACCGGGGAGCAGGTGGTGGGGCGGGTGACCGAGGCCAGCCGGGTCTGTGGCTTCGGGAAGGGCACCGAGGTGCTGCGGGGCCGGTTCGACGACGACCTCTTCAGCGGCGAGGTCCGGGTCTGCTACGCCCAGGGCTGCCACGAGGACGAGTGGGCGTTCGCGCTCGCCGCGGTGCTCGGTGGCGATCGGCTGGTCGGTTCGCTCGGGACCCCGGCGCACGGCTGCCAGAATGCAGTGGTCCGCGCCAGGTCGTTCATCCTCGTCCGCGCACGCCCGGCGCCCGAGGTCGTGGCCCCGCTGCCCGCCGCCACCAAGAAGGCCACGCGCATCGTGATGAAGCCCGCGGCCCGCCCGCTCTTCGAGGAGGGCTTCGAGTACGCCACCAGCGGCCAGTTCGAGCGGGCCCAGAAGAAGCTGAGGCAGGCCGAGGAGATCGACCCGACCAACCCGGAGATCCTCACCCAGCTCGGCATCACCTACTCCGTCCGGCGCGACTGGAGCTCGGCCCGGGTCTACTACCAGAGGGCGACCCGCTCCGATCCCACGTACCTCACCGCACACTTCAATCTCGCCTGCGCGTTCGCTCAGGAGAACAAGCTGCGCGACGCGCTGCGCTCGCTGAAGGCTGCGGTGGACCTGGGCTTCGCCGACCTGACCGCCTTCGACACCGACCAGGACCTCGACCCCCTCCGCTCGCAGCCGGGCTTCGACGAGCTTCGCCGCGCGGTGGAGAAGAACCGGCGCGGTTCGCGCTGAGCGCCCGGTGCGGCCCGTCCTCGCTCACTACGAGCTGCAGTCGCTGGTCGGCAGGGGAGGGATGGCCGAGGTCTTCCGGGCCGTCGACCTCGCCCCGCCCCGCGCTGGCCGGACCGTGGCCGTCAAGCGCCTCCTCCCCAGGCTCGCGGGTGATCCGGAGTACGTGTCGCTGTTCGCTGCCGAGGCGGCGCTCTCGCTGCGCCTGGACCACCCGAGCATCGTGCGGGTCTACGAGAGCGGCGTGGCCGACGACCAGTACTTCATCGCCATGGAGTACGTCGACGGCCGCGACCTGGGGCAGGTCGTGCGCCGCTGCCGTGAGCGGAAGATCCTGCTGCCCATCGACTTCGCGGTGTTCCTGGCGGTGACGCTGCTCGAGGCGCTGGGGTACGCCCACGCCGCGACCGATGCGGACGGCCGGGCGCTGGGCATCGTCCACTGCGACGTCTCGCCCTCCAACCTCTTCGTGTCCCGCACCGGGGAGGTGAAGCTCGGCGACTTCGGCATTGCCCGGGTGAAGTCGAGGGACGGCGAGGACTCCGAGGCGAAGATCTGGGGCAAGCCCTACTACCTCTCCCCGGAGCTGCTCGACGGCCGCGTGGAGCCCGCGGCGGACCTCTGGGCGGCCGCCGCGACGCTGTACGAGCTGTTGAGCAACCAGCGGCCGTTCCAGGGAGCGACGCCCGACGAGGTGCTGGCCGCCATCCGCGCGGCCACCCCCGCGCCCGTGCAGTCGCTGCGGCCGGAGGTCCCCGACGCGCTCGCCGAAGTGGTGGAGCGCGGCCTCTGTCCGGAGTTGGGCGGCCGGTTCCCGGACGCCGCGGCATTCATCGACGCACTCCGCCCGCACCTGAACGAGCTCATCGGGAACCCCATGGCCATCGCGGCCGTCGTCCGGGGGCTCTTCGGGGCCTGACGTCACTGTCGCGGTTCCGGACTCTCCTCCGGGAATCCCCAGGTCGGGGGCAAGAGGGAACTTCCTGGATCCGGTTGGTTGGCGCTACAGTGCGCGTCGCTTTCGCCACCGTCCCGCAGGCACGCGGCTCGCAGAGCTGCACCCGGGCCACCACCGAGGAGCCACATGAACAAAGGTCTGAAGACACTGGCAATGACCCTTACCGGCGCAATGCTCATCGTCTCGCTCGGCCGCTGCGACGGCGGCGAGACCAGCACTGACACCGGCGGCGTGTCTCCCAAGGACGGGAGCGTGGCCACCCAGGACACCGGGACCGTCGAGGCTGGCGACACCGGGACCACCCAGGCCGGCGACACCGGGACCGCGCAGACGCCCGACACCGGCTCGACGGCCAAGCCCGACAGCGGCCCCAGTGGCGTGGAGACCACCATCCCGGTCATCAACAACACCACCGACCCTGGCCACGCTGCATTTGCCACGTATCCGAACAACAAGGTGCACTTCAAGGGCATCGCCGTGTCTCCCATGTTCCGGGACTCGATGACGACCTCGGGCGACCCCAAGTACTGGAACTGCTCGATGGGCATCTACCTGGCGGACCCGAACGCGACCAGCGCCGAACACAACGGAGTACTTCTGCTCTCCGAGGGTTCCGTCACCACCGTCGCGACGGACGGGGGCGTCAAGGCCAGCGGGTGCAAGGGTGACTCGCCCCTGGAGCAGGCGAGCGGCGCGACCATCGCAGTCGGCGACGAACTCGAGGTGACCGGCTACTTCGTCGAGGACTGCTTCCGGACCGGCTCGAATGGACCGTGCGCAGTCACAGACCAGAACGGCAAGGGCTTGTCCCGCGTGACGATCGAAGCGCACTCCCCGGGCAGTATTGTGCGGTCCGGTCAACGGTTCGCCGTTCCCGCGACCCTGCCTGCCAAGGTCACGATCGACGAGGTGGGCGGCTCGGGGTACGCCGCTGCAGATGCCGGCGTGGTCTCCGTCACCGTCGGCGCCAAGTGGTGGCAGTCCCGGCAGGTGCTCGTGAGCGTCGAGAACGTCAAGGTCACCGACGACACTGGCAAGAGCTGCACGTGGACGGTCGAGCAGACCGGCGGAAAGACCCTCGTGGTTCAGGACGACGTGATGTTCGCGGGGACCTCGTGCCCCGGCCGGCCGCCCAAGGACACTGCGATCACCTCGCTGACTGGCCTCATGAGTTGGTTCACCACCGGAACCAAGAGCCTGGGGACGGTCACGGCCGAGACGCAGATTGCCCCCCGTGGAGTCAGCGATTACGGCTGGCAGCTGACAAATCCCGACGCCGGGATGCCTCCCGACGCCAACTGAGTCGATGCGAAGCTGGAGCACGCGGGCCTGCCCTCCGGGGCGGGCCCGCGATGCTGCGTTTGCACAGGTGATTTCTGGGGAGGAGTCATGAAGCGCTGGTCCGTCGTGCTTGTCTGCTGGCTCATCGGCTGTTCCTCGCAGGTGGACCCGGCGAAGGACTGCTCGAAGGACAACGGTGGCTGCGATCCGAACGCAACCTGCGTCATGGTGAGCGGCCTTCCGGCCTGCGAGTGTCGACCGGGCTTCACTGGTGACGGCCTGAAGTGCGCCGACGGAGCTGCGCCGCAGTTGTCCATCGTCGCGCCGCTGGCGGACCAGGTGTTCTCCTCGGCCGGTCCTGCGACAGTCGAGGTGAGCGGGGCGGTTTCCGATGCAGCTGCCGTCGTCGTGACCGTCTCGCTGGATGGCGCTTCGCCCGAGGTCGCCCCGGTTGCGAACGGAACCTTCAAGGTCACGCTCCCGCTTGCGGAGGAAGACTTCACCAAGCACACGGTTGTGGTGGAGGCCAAGGACCAGTCGAAGAACGCGACCACGATGACGCGCACGTTCGTGGTGGACCGGGTGGGGCCCACCCTGACGGTGACTTCGCCGGCGAGCGACGCGGTCTGCACCGATGCCTGTACCGGAGCTGTGGTGAATCTCGCCTCGGGGGCGAGCCTCGAGTTCCTCGGTACGGCCCAGGACCGCGGCGGGCTCGACGTCGCTTCCATGGTGGCAACGTTGGATGACGAGAGCGTGGAGTTGACGAAGGGCGCGGACTGGTCGTGCGGGTGGTCGATTCCCGCGACCAGCAATGGGGTCTTCCACTCCTTCAAGCTCGTGGCCGCGGACAAGGCGGGAAACTCGAGCGAGGTGGTGAGAAAGGTGTACGTCGACAGGGTGGCGCCCTGTGCGAAGGTCCTCGTCGCGGGAGCGCGGTTGGTGGCGCCCACCACGCCCCTCGTGGAGTTCACGGAACCCATGGAGCCTCGCTCGGCGACTACTGCCTTGGTGCTCACTCCCTCCCCGAAGAGCAGTCCGACGCTCGACTCTGCCGGGAAGACTCTCGCGTTCCGGCAGGCGGGGAACCTGCTTGCCTACCAGGCGTACGCCTTGGAGGTTCGTTCCACCGCCAAAGACCGGGCAGGCAACGCCTTGGGGGACGGCTGCCGCGCGAGCAGCAGCCAGTTCCTCACCGCCCCGGTTGCGCCTCCCGAGGTGCTGGACGTTACAAACGACCTGGAGACGCTCTTCATCACTGTCGACCCGGACGGGAACCCCCAGCGGGTGATGGGGCACTGGTGGGACGACGAAAGCCAGACCAATTTCGACACGGAACTCTGGGCCTGGGATGGAAGAGGCGAGTATCGGAAGGTGCGGCTGTGGAGCGATCAGGACCCGTATCAGTGGGAGCGTGTGGCCGCGTTCGGGGTGCGCAGTGTCATCGGTCCTGACCTGGTACTCAACCAAGTCGGCCATCTGTTTGCGTGGCGCTTCATCCCCTATACGGTGACTGGCTCCACCTCCGAGCGATATCTCGAGTACAGCAACCTGCCGAGCCTGAACAGCGTGACGGGTGTGTCCAAGCTGCCCTATGGAACTGTCGATGCAGGTCCGTTCGGGGGGCTCGGCGTTTGGATGGTGGAGCCAAGGGTCGACCTCCCTCCCGACGCAGTGGTGGCCAACCTCACCGACCCGAAGGTGCTCGAGAAGCGCCAGCCAGGGAAGGGGTGGGCCAAGGTTGCCGACTGGTACCGGTCTTCGGCCCCGGTGCGCGGTTTCGGTGGGGCCGGGATGGCAAGCGACAAGGTCGTCTACCTTCCGAACACGGTCACGCTACCGTGGTCCATCGTGGACACCTCGCCATCCATCCCGGTGTATGGGGTTCAGCAGCGGCTTGACCAGGCGGGGTCGAAGCCCGTTGGGGCGGGCTGGATTGCCTGGGCTGAACACCTCAAGCCCTCCGGCCAGGACTACTCGGCGCTCTATCTTGCTTGCTCCGACGAGCCGTCGAACGGCATGTCGTGGAAGCGGTCGATGGACCTCACCCCTATCGCGCTGGTCGATCGGAACGCGGGGATTACAGTCTCCGAGATTCAGATGACCACCAATGACTCGCTGGTGGGGATCGCCGTCAAGACAAGTGATCTGCAAGTCTATACGGCTACCCTCCGGAATCAGTGCTCTCTGCCGGGAAGCCTCAATTGGTCCACCCCGGTCAAGAACGTCCGTCCCGTGATCGCGCTGGGGCCGGACGGAACGGTGTGGAAGGCCATCCACAAGTAGACTCCCACCCAAGACCCAGCCAGTTCCTCGGCGCGCGACCAGCGCCCGAGCACCCCGAGGTGTCCATGTACTCGAAAGCCCGAGAGATCTACCGCGCCCAGCTCCAGGAAATCCGCGACGCCGGGACCTACAAGGAGGAGCGGCTCATCACCTCGCACCAGGGCGTGGAGATCGAGGTCGGCGGCAAGAAGGTCCTCAACTTCTGCGCCAACAACTACCTGGGACTCTCCAGCCACCCCGAGGTGCTCGCCGCCGCCCGCAAGTCCCTCGACGACCGCGGCTACGGGATGAGCAGCGTGCGCTTCATCTGCGGCACGCAGGATGCACACCGGGACCTGGAGAAGAAGCTCGCCGGGTTTTTCGGGTACGAGGACGCAATCCTCTTCAGTTCCTGCTTCGACGCCAACGGCGGCGTATTCGAGGCGCTCCTGGGCGAGCAGGACGCCATCATCAGCGACGCGCTGAACCACGCGTCCATCATCGACGGCATCCGCCTCTGCAAGGCCGAGCGCTTCCGCTACGCCAACGGCGACATGGCCGAGCTGGAGACGCACCTCAAGGCGACCCAGGGCAAGCGCCTGCGGATGATCGCCACCGATGGCGTCTTCTCCATGGACGGCTACCTCGCGAAGCTCGACGAGATCTGCGCGCTGGCCGAGAAGTACGACGCGCTGGTGATGGTGGACGACAGCCACGCCTCGGGCTTCGTCGGGCGCACGGGCCGCGGCACGCCCGAGCACCACGGCGTCACCGCGAAGATCGACGTCATGACCTCGACGATGGGCAAGGCCCTTGGCGGCGCCGCTGGCGGCTTCGTCGCCGCCCGCCAGGAGATCGTCGACCTGCTGCGCCAGCGCGCGCGCCCCTACCTGTTCTCGAACACCGTCGCCCCGGCCATCATCGGTGGCACCAGCAAGGTCATCGACCTGCTCAGCGGGAGCACCGCGCTGCGCGACACGCTCATGGAGAATGCCCGCGTCTTCCGCGAGGAGATGACCCGCGCGGGCTTCCAGATCAAGCCGGGCATCCACCCCATTGTGCCCATCATGATCGGCGACGCCCGCATGGCCACGGACATGGCCCGCGACCTGCTCGAGGAGGGCATCTACGTCATCGGCTTCAGCTTCCCGGTGGTTCCCAAGGGGCAGGCTCGCATCCGCGTGCAGCTCTCCGCGGCCCACACCCCGGCACACGTCCAGCGCGCGGTGCAGGCGTTCGTCGC
>CAZAIE010000381.1:0-2074 GCA_964485035.1 uncultured Myxococcaceae bacterium
GGCCAGCCGCTGCTCCTCTCGGAGGTGGAGTTCGAGGCGCGGGTGGACGGCATCCGCATCGGCGCGGTGCTCGCCGCCTTCGCTCCCCTGACGCAGGAGGACCTCGCGGTGGCCCTCACGTCCTCCATCCACCTGCGCCTGGTGCTGGCCAAGGCCGACCGCCTGCGCAGCTTCGTGGACCTGGACGAGGCGGAGGTGCGGCGCGCGCGCGGTCTTCGCCACCCGGCTGGGCGGTGAGGACCAGGTGCAGCGGTTCCTGACCACCTGGGAGGCGAGCGAGGCGCTCCTGGTCGCACACCTGCGCCGCCGGCTGCGCGCCCTGCGGTTCCTGGAGCAGCAGACCGGTCTCACCGCGAGGACGGTGACCGAGGAGGAGGTCCAGCGCTACCTCGAGACCCTGCCCCCCGGCGACCCCGCCCGGACGCTGAGCCGGAGCGAGCTGAGGGACCAGGTCAAGCGCGAGCGCAACCGCTCCCACGAGGCGCGCTACCTCGAGGAGCTGCGCGCGCGCGCCGACGTGCGGCTTTTGGGCGCCCGGGGGCCCCGCCCGTGACCGCCTCCGTCGCCCTCGAGCGGCTCCCCGTCGAGCTGCGGGCGCTCACCCTGGACGACTTGCCGCAGGTCATGGCCCTGGAGGTGCGGGCGTTCAAGCACCCCTGGACCGTGGACCTCTTCCGCAGCGAGCTGAACAACTCCTGGTCCACCATCCTCCTCGCCGAGCACCTTGACGGCTCCGCGCGGCGGCTGGTCGGCTTCATCGTCTTCTGGGTGGTGCACGACGAGGTCCACGTCCTCAACGTGGCCAGCGACCCGGACCTGCGCGGCCGGGGCATCGCCCGCACCCTCCTCGACGAGTGCGTCTCCCGGGCGCGCGCAGCCCGCGCGGTGCTGCTCACCCTCGAGGTGCGCCGCTCCAACGCCAACGCGCTGCGGCTGTACGAGCGCTACGGCTTCCGGCGGGTGGGGGTGCGCCCGAAGTACTACGCGGACGAGAACGAGGACGCGATCGTGATGCAGCTGGACCTGCCCCCTGGCGCCCCATGACCGTCCTCAACGACTACCTGAGGGTCCGCACCAAGGGGCACGGCGACGTGGTGGACCTCACCCCCGGACTGCGCGACGCGGTGGAGCGCTCGGACCTCGTCTCCGGCATCGCCACCCTCTTCATCCCGGGCTCCACCGCCAGCCTCTCCACCATCGAGTACGAGCCCGGGGCGGTGAAGGACGTCCAAGCGCTCCTGGAGCGGCTGGTCCCCGAGGGCGCCCACTACCACCATCACCAGACCTGGGGCGACGAGAACGGCAGCGCCCACGTGCGCGCGTGCCTCATGGGACCCTCGCTCGTCATCCCCTTCCAGGACCGCAGGCCCTCGCTGGGCACCTGGCAGCAGGTGGTGCTCATCGACTTCGACACCCGGGCCCGCGAACGCGACGTGGTGCTCCAGCTCATGGGCGAGTAGCGCGGCTCCGCCGCAACTGAAGTGCTCGTGCCGACCTTCGAGTGGCGGAGCCGCGGTCGAGAGTCGAGAGTCTAGGGTCGAGAGATCTGCTCCCGGAAGCGTCCGGATTCGCTCGGCTTTCAACCCAGGGCCGGGCCGCATCGATGCTCGCGGACTCTCTCATGGAAAGTCCCGAGCAGGGTCTGCGTGTATTCCACGACCGGCCCCTGCCGGAACAGCTTCGAGGGAGCGAGCATGCGCACATCTTCCAAGGCCACCTGGTACGGCCTGATGGCCCTGGCACTGGTGTTCGCCAGCGGCTGCGTCGACACCGAGTACAAGGACCTCCTGCCGCCCGAGGACCTGTTCGACCCCGGCAAGCCCGGCTCGAGCCCCTACGGCTATTCGGGGAGCCAGCCCGGCGCCGACGCGGGCCAGACCGACCCGTGCCTGGGGAAGAGTTGCGAGGAGTGGCAGCAGTGCTCCGCCGGCACCTGCGTGCTCAAGGCCGGTCGCTGCAACGAGAAGCTCGACTGCTGCACCGACCCGTACAAGTGCGACCAAGCCTGCGAGTCCCACACCTGCAAGCCTGTGGTGGTCACCTGCGGCGGGGAGACCTGCGCGGACTTCGAGGA
>CAZAIE010000381.1:2084-6832 GCA_964485035.1 uncultured Myxococcaceae bacterium
GGACAGGAGTGCGACACCGCCACGAACGCCTGCAAGGCCAGCAGCGCCTGCGCGGCCGTCACCTGCTCCGACCAGGGCGCGTGCACCAGCGAGGGCGGGACCGCGGTCTGCAACTGCAACCACGGGTACAAGGCCAGCGGCGCCGACTGCGTCGCGGACACGAGCCTGCCGGGCTGGGCGGGCATCATGTGGGTCGGCGAGACCAGCTCGGGCTGGACCAAGGACACCACGCCGGACATCCAGGTGGACAAGGGGTACACAGGCGACAAGACCCGCGTCCACACCCAGCTCTGGATTCAGGACAAGACGGGCCCGGGCAAGCCGGCCATCGCGGGCGTGAAGGTGCAGCTGGGCTACACCGCGGGCGCGTTCTCCTACCCGGTCGTCGCCTCCGCCTACACCTGGGTGGACGCCACGTTCAACGCCGCGTGCACCGGCTGCGGGAACAACCACGAGTACGTCGCCTCGCTGCCCACCGCGAAGGAGGGCACCTTCAACTTCCTCGCGCGTGTGTCGACCAATGACGGCGCGAGCTGGGCGTACGCGGACAAGACCCCGCACTTCGTGAAGTCCGCCGCCGCAAAGCCGGGCCAGGCGGTGGTCGGCAGCGGCGCCCCCACCTGCGACCCCGCCTGCGACGAGTGGAAGGAGTGCTTGGGCGGGACCTGCCAGCTCAAGGCCGGCCGCTGCGCGACGAACGCCGACTGCTCGGGCGGAGGCACCTGCAACGCCTCGCACACCTGCGAGGGCGGGACGCCGCTGCCCTGCACCCCCAGCAAGCGCGTGAACGACTTCACCTTCTGCTGGCAGACGACGCAGGACTCCTACGACCTGGTGGTGAAGTACGTGGGCAGCGACAAGCTGTCGCTCGCCTCCAGCAAGACCCTGCGCAACGGCGCGGTGGTGGACCTCTCGGGCTCCTTCGACGCCGCGACCCAGACCTTCGTCGTCAAGGCGACCGGGCTCACGCCCTCGAAGTACAGCCACCTCTTCCGCATGAAGACCGACAAGGGCGCCAACGTCCGCCCGCTCTTCGTGCCCCTCTGGATCGGCCCGGGGATGCGCTACTCGGGCTTCACCTGGAACGACTCGATCGTCTACCAGATCTTCACCGACCGCTTCCTCGACCAGGACCCCTCGAACAACATCGACAACTCCTCGGGCAGCCTGGCGCAGGTCAATGACTCCCGCAGCCGCTGGCAGGGTGGCGACTTCGCGGGCATCACCAAGAAGATCACCGAGGGGTACTTCGACGAGATGGGCGTCAACACCCTTTGGATCAGCTCGCCGGTGCTCAACTCGCACAACTCCCAGCCTGCGGTGGACCCCAGCGACACCCGGCGCTTCGCGAGCTACCACTCGTACCACCCCATCGCCACCGGCCACACGCACCTGGACGACTACGGCTACCCCAACCCCATCGAGACCGCCTTCGGGACGCCCCAGGAACTGCACACGCTGGTCAACGAGGCGCACAAGCGCGGCATCCGGGTGATGCCCGACTTCGTGGTGAACCACGTGCAGAAGGAGGCCAACATCTACACGCGACACAACAACTGGTTCTTCAACTACAACCAGTGCCACAACAACTGGGACACCCACCGCGTCGACTGCTGGTTCACCACCGACATGCCGGACTTCAACTACGCCGGGAACCCGGCGGCGGTCACCACGGTGGTCGAGCACGCGCTCTGGCTCATCCAGGAGTTCAACCTGGACGCCTTCCGCGCCGACGCCCTCAAGCACATCGACGACGGCTTCGTGCGCTCCTTGAAGGCGGCAGTCGTCGAGCAGGTGGAGACCACGGTGCAGAACCACAAGCTCTCGGTCGAGCCGACGGTCTTCTACATGGTGGGCGAGTCGCTCGGCGGCTGGGCGCGCTACCACGTCCGCGAGGACATGGTCCAGGGCCAGGTCGACGAGGGCTACTACTACAACGCCAAGAACGCGCTGCTCACGCACGGCCAGTCCCTGCGCAGCCTCGCCGACTTCGCCGTCGGGAACGACCGCGCCTACCTCACCCCGCAGTCGGTGATGGGCGGGACGGGCGGCTACCCCGGGGCGATCATGGGCAACTTCTTCGGCAACCACGACCAGGTCCGCGCGCTGACCGAGGCCGGGGGCAACAACGCCACCGGTCACAAGAAGCTGCGCATGGCCCAGACCTTCCTCTTCACCTCGCCCTACAACATCCCCATGCTCTACCAGGGCGACGACATCGGCACCCTGGGCGGCGCCGACCCCGACAACCGCGCCATGCACCGCTTCACCGGGCTGTCGGCCGACGAGCAGGCCTCGCTCGGGAACGCCCGGAAGGTCGGCAAGGTGCGCGAGCAGCAGCCGGCGCTGCGCCGCGGGACCCGGTCCTCGGTCACCGTCGAGGACTACTTCTGGGTCTACAAGGTCAGCCTCTCCGGGGCGAACGACGTCTACGTGGCGCTGAACCGGGACAGTGAGAAGAGCTGGTCCCCGCCCGCGGGCTACTCGGATGCGCTGGGCAACTGCTCAGGAGGCAAGGTGCCGAACATGACGTCCTGCGTCTTCGTGAAGGACTGAGCGCAGGTCGCCCGCAGCCGAGCCGCGCTCCACCCGCCCGGTCGCCTCGGGCGGGTGGTCGCGTCTTCGGAACCGTCGGGATTCCGGAGCCTTCCACAGCCAGCGCGGTCGGCGACCGGCTTGGCACCGCGCGGCGAGTGGTTATTCCTCTTGCCGTGGACCGGGCGACCCGCGTTGACCTACACTCCCGGCCCTTCCGTGGAGACGTCCGTGGCCGACCGCGACCTGTACGACATCCTGGGTGTGCAGCGCAGCGCCTCCCCCGAGGAGATCAAGAAGGCCTACCGCCGCCAGGCCAAGAAGTTCCACCCCGACGTGAACCCCGGCAACAAGCAGGCCGAGGAGCACTTCAAGGAGGCCACCGCGGCCTTCGAGGTGTTGGGCGACCCGAAGAAGCGGGCGCTCTACGACGAGCTGGGGGCGGACGCCGCGCGCGTGGGCTTCGACCCCGACCGGGCCGAGGCGGTGCGCCAGTGGAAGCGCGGCCAGCGCCAGGGCTCGGGCGGCGGCGACTTCGGCGGCTTCGAGTTCAACCAGGACTTCGACCTCAGCGACATCTTCGGCTCCATCTTCGGGGGCGGGAAGAAGCGCGAGCAGGGCCCGAGCCAGGCGGCTGCGGCGGGCGCGGACCTGCAGCTGGAGATCGACCTGACCCTGCGCGAGGCCGTCCGCGGCGGGGAGAAGTCGCTCAGCTTCCTGCGCCCCGGCCGCTGCGACCGCTGCGCCGGCATGGGAGTGCTCCCCAACGCCGGCAAGGGCCGCAGCTGTCCCACCTGCGGAGGCTCGGGCCGAAGCCGCACCACCCGCGGCCCGGTCAGCTTCTCGGGCACGTGCCCCGCCTGCGCCGGCTCGGGCAAGCTCGCCAACGCCTGCCCGAAGTGCAACGGCCAGGGCGTGCTCGAGGAGACTGCGCGGGTGACGGTGAGCATCCCCGCTGGCGTCGCCGACGGCACCAAGATCCGCCTCACGGGCCAGGGAGGCGCGGGACGCCACGGCGGCCCGCCCGGGGACCTCTACCTCATCCCCAAGGTCGCCCCGCACCCGTTCGTCCGCCGGGAGGAGAACGACCTCTACATGACCCTGCCCATCACCGTGGGCGAGGCCATGCGCGGCGCCGAGGTGAGCGTCCCCACGTTCGACGGCTCGGTGACGCTCAAGGTCCCGCCCGGCTCGCAGAGCGGCCGCAAGCTACGCCTGCGCGGGCTGGGCGTCCCGGTGAAGGGCGGCACCCGCGGCGACCTCTACGCCGAGATGCAGATCGTCCTGCCCGACCCTCCGACCGAAGCCGCGCGCCGCGCGGTGGACGAGCTGGAGCGGGCCTACAAGCGCGACGTGCGGCAGGACCTCAAGCTCTAGCCTTGGCGCTTAACTCCCTACCCCAACGCGGCTAGAGTCCGCGCCCCCTCGCACCGAGAGTTCCATGGGATTCCTAGACTTCCTCAGCGGCAGCCCCGAGAAGCGCATCAAGTCCCTGCAGAAGAAGATCACCGAGAAGTACGGGCCGCCCGAGAACCGCCAGAAGGCCATCGAGCAGCTGCTGGAGATGGGCACGGCCCCCGCACTCTCGACGCTGATGATGCGCTTCACGGTGAACTCCGAGCCGTCGATCACCGACGCCCAGGAGAAGGACGACCTCTACCAGTCCCTGCTCCGCTTCGAGGAGGAGGCGGTGGAGCCGGTGACCGGGTTCCTGCGCAAGAGCGACGTCGCCACCAGTTGGGCGCTGAAGCTGCTCAAGCAGCTCATCCCCAACGAGGCCCTGGTGACGCTCTGCCTGGAGGTGCTCGCCAAGGTCGGCCCGGACTACACCCGCAACCCCGAGAAGAAGATCGTCCTCCTGGGGACCCTGGGCGACCTCGAGGACTCCCGGATCACGCCGGCGATGGTGCCCTTCCTCGAGGACCCCTCCGACGACGTCCGCATCGCCGCCGCCATCGCCCTGCGCAAGCACAAGGACGAGCGCGCACGCGAGGGGCTCCTGAAGGCCTTCGTCGACTCCCACGACCGCGCCCGCGTGGTCGCCGAGCTCACCGCGACGCTCGCCGAGACCGGCTTCGGGGTCCAGGGCTACCGCGAGAAGATCGAGAGCAGGCTCCCCGAGGGCTACTTCGTGGACAAGGCCGGGGTGGTCAAGAAGCGCGAGTAGTTTCGAACAGTTGCTGCCACCACCGCACCGCATCGCGCTTGCAGGG
>CAZAIE010000382.1:0-6828 GCA_964485035.1 uncultured Myxococcaceae bacterium
TCTACAGCGGTCCCGCCTCAAGGCTTGCGGAACACCAGGAAGTGCTGCGTCGGGACCACGTCCGGGTGGTCTTCAGAGAGCGTCAGTCCGTGCCGCTGCGCGATGGCCAGGAGCTCCGCGCGGGGCAGCTTCTCCTCCTCCGGCGGCCCCACCTCGAGCTTGCCCTCCTTGAACTCCAGCAGCGCCAGCCGGGCGCCGGGCTTGAGGTTCTGGGCCAGCTTCGCGAACCACTGCTCGCGCACCGAGGCGTCCACGTGGTGCAGCACGTTGCAGATGAACACCACGTCCGCGCCCACCGGCGTCCCCGGGTCGTCGATCTTCGTGAGCGTGACCTCCACGTTGGTCACCGACTCGCGGGCGAGCCGGGCGCGCAGGTGCTCGACCATCCTCGGCTCGACCTCCAGCGCCGCCACCCGGCCGCCGGCCAGCGCCTTCGCGAACCGCAGCGAGAAGTAGCCGACCCCGGCGCCCACGTCCGCGACCAGCTCCGTGCCCGAAAGCCCGAGCTGGGCGACCACCGCGGCGGGCCGCTGCCACGCGTCGCGCTCAGGGCTCTGGAGGCGCGCGATGTACTGGTCCATGTCCGCGGGGTTGTTCGTGGTCAACCCTCCGTGTCCGTGGTGTCCATGATGGCCGTGGCCGTGGGTGCAGCCCAGGGCGAGCAGGAGGATCACGGCGGCAGACAGTCTCGAGGTCATGCAGGCTCCGGCGGTCGGGGTGTGCCCGCAGCATCGCCGGACCGGCACGGAGCGCGTCAAGGACTGCAAGATCCTCCTGCGACCGCCGTCGGCAAGCGGACGGAGGTGGCCGTTGGGCCTCCAAGCGATGACCTGGGCGATTTGCCCGTCTCTTGACCCAGCGATATGACGGGCGCCGTCGTCTGCACCACGGGGAGGGCATCACGTTAAGCCCACTGGCGATCGCGATTCTGGCCGGGTACTCGGCCATTGCCCTGGTCCTCCGCCGTTCCCTTCCCAGGCAGCTGGTCCTGCTCGGGGCCGTGGCCCAGGCCGCGGGGCTCGGTCTGGCGCTCGTCGACGCGGTCCGCGTCCTGGCCACCGGCGAGGTGCTGCTCTTCGCGTTGCCCTTCGGCGGCCCGTTCTTCGCCGCGCGGCTGGTCCTCGACCCGCTGGCGGCGGTCTTCGTGGTCGCCCTGACCCTGGTCGGACTTGCGGTCTCCGTCTACGGGCCGGGGTACCTGGCGCGGGCGGGACACCGCATGTCGGCGGTCACGCTGCAGGCGCTGCTCGCCCTCCTCGAGGCCGCGATCCTCGGGGTGCTGGTGGCGGACGACGTCGCCGGGCTGCTGGTGGCGTGGGAGTTGATGACCGCCCTCGCCACCGCCCTGGTCCTGGCGGACGGCGACCGCCCCGAGGTGAAGCGCGCCGCCATCCTCTACGGGGTCATCACCCACTTCGGGACGCTGCTGGCCATCGCCGGGCTGCTCTGGCTGGCGTCGGACGCAGGCGGGCTCTCGTTCAGCGCGCTGCGCGAGGCCGGGCGCACGCTCCCTGCCGACGTGCGCAACTGGGTGCTGGTGCTCACCGCCGTGGGCTTCGGGACCAAGGCCGGCGTGGTCCCGCTGCACGTGTGGCTGCCCGAGGCGCACCCGGTGGCGCCCTCCCACGTCTCCTCGCTGCTCTCCGGCGTCATCCTCAAGAGCGGCGTCTACGCCGTGCTCCGCGTGGCGCTGGACCTGGTCGCGCCCACCCCGCTCTGGTTCGGCTGGGCGCTGCTGGTCTTCGGGCTCTTGAGCGCGCTGCTGGGTGTCCTCTACGCGCTGGTGCAGCACGACCTCAAGCGCCTGCTCGCGTTCCACTCCGTGGAGAACGTGGGGATCATCCTCTTGGGCGTGGGGCTGGGCATCTGCGCGGCGGACGCGGGGCTGCCGGGGGCCGCGGCGCTGGCGATGGCGGCCGGCCTCTTCCACGTCATCAACCACGCGGTCTTCAAGGGGCTGCTCTTCCTCTGCGCCGGCAGCGTGCACCTGGGCATCCACACCCGCGACCTGGAGGAGATGGGCGGACTCGCCCGGCGCATGCCCTCCACCGCGCGGGCGTTCCTGGTGGGGGCCATCGCCATCAGCGCGCTGCCTCCGCTGAACGGCTTCGCCAGCGAGTGGCTCATCCTCCAGGGCTTCTTCGCCTCCGCCTCGGCGCCGCACGGGGTCCTGCGCGCGGCGTCCCCGCTCCTCGCGGCCGGGCTCGCGCTCACCGGGGCGCTCGCCGCCGCCTGCTTCGTGAAGGCGTACGGCGTGGCCTTCCTGGCGCTGCCCCGCTCCTCCCATGCCGAGCACGCCACCGAGGCGCCGCGGTCGATGCGCCTGGCGCAGGACTTCCTCGCGCTGGCCTGCCTCGGGCTGGGGCTCGGGTCGCCCTGGGTGGTCTCGGCGCTCTCCCGGGCCGGCTCGCGGCTGGACGGCCGGCTCCCGCACCTGGACTCGGGGGACACGCTGGGCGGTCTGGGCGTGGCGACGGTCCGTCCGCTGGTCCTGGCGCTGGCCATCGCCCTGGCCGTCGGGCTGGGGATGCTGCTCCTGCGCCGCTGGGCCGGAAAGAGCCGCCAGGCGCTGACCTGGGCGTGCGGCCTGGGCACGGTGGACGGGCGCTCGCAGTACACCGCCACCTCGTTCGCGAAGCCCATCCGCAGGATCTTCGCGGGGCTCTATGGCGCCGAGCAGGCCATCGAGGTCCAGGAGGGCGAGGCGCCCTACTTCGTGCGTCGCTCCCGGGTCCACGACGCCATCAACCCGCTCTTCGAGCGCTGGCTCTACCGGCCCGCGGTGGCGGTGCTGCAGTGGGCCTCCGACCGCCTCGCCCGCTGGGCCAGCGCGGACCTCAACCGCGGCCTGGTGCTGCTCTCGCTCACCCTGGCCGCGCTCCTCTTCTGGGCGGCGACATGAACGTGCTCGAGTCCATCGGCGTGTCGCTGGTCCAGGTCTTGGTGCTCGCCGCGCTGGCGCCGGGCCTGAACGGGCTCATCCGCAAGGTGAAGGCGCGCTTCCAGCGCCGCGCCGGCCCACCGCTCGTCCAGGGCTACCGCGACCTCGCCAAGCTCCTCCTCAAGGAGACCGTGCACGCCAAGGCCACCTCGCCCATCTTCCGGCTCGCCCCCGCGGTGTGCCTGGGCACCGCGGCGGTGGCGGCGGCGACCTTCCCGTGCGTCGCGGGGCTGCCGGTGTCCGCCCCGGGCGACGTGCTCACCGGCATCTACCTGCTCGGGCTGGGGCGCTTCTTCGTGGCCCTGGCCGGCCTGGATGCGGGCAGCGCCTTCGGCGGCCTGGGCTCCTCGCGCGACATGGCCATCTCCGCGCTCGCCGAGCCCACCGCCATCGTCGCGGTGCTGGTGGTGGCGGCGGGGGCGGGGCAGCCCACCGACGGCGCGGCGCTGGCCTCGGGCGGCGCGGCCTCGCTGGTGGCGCCCTGGCGGCTGCTCGCGGCGTCGGCCTTCTTCATGGTGGTGCTGGCCGAGTGCGCCCGCGTCCCGGTCGACAACCCCGCGACGCACCTCGAGCTGACCATGGTCCACGAGGCGATGCTCCTGGAGCACACCGGGCCCGAGCTGGCGCTCCTGACCCTGGGGGCGCAGCTCAAGCAGGCGGTGCTGCTCTCGCTGCTGGCCGCGGTGTTCCTGCCGCTGGGCGCGCCGGGCGGGCCGGTGGCGGCGTTCCTGGTCTGGCTGCTGGAGCTGGCGGCGCTGGCGGTGGGGGTCGCGGTGGTGGAGAGCGCGGTGGCGAAGCTGCGCCTCTTCCGCGTGCCCGACTTTTTGGGCGCGGCGTTCGGCATCGCCCTCCTGGCCTACATCGCGCGGGAGGCGCTGTGATGGCGCTTCTTCCCTACGTGCTCACCGGCATCATCGCCGCCTCGTTCTTCGTGGTGGCCTCGCGGCGGCTCTCGCGGACCATCCGGGCGCTCGCGGCGCAGGCGTTCCTGCTCGCGGCGGTGGCGCTCATCGCCAGCGGCCAGGCCACGCACCCCAGCCACCTCTGGCTGCTGGCGGGGCTCACCGTCGCGGTGAAGGGCGTGGTCGTCCCGCTGGCGCTGCTCAAGGCGACCGACCGGCTGCACATCTCCGACCAGATCGAGTTCGTGGTGAAGATCCCCAGCTCGCTGGTGGCGGCCGGGCTCTCGGCGCTGTGGGCCTTCAACATCGCGGCCCGTCTCTTCGAGGGTGACGGGACGCACCTGCCGGGAGCGCTGGGCACCGGGCTCGCGACGCTGATGTTGGGGCTCTTGGTGATGCTCGGGCGCAAGAAGCTCATCACGCAGATCGCGGGACTGCTGATCATGGAGAACGGGGTCATCCTGGCCACGCTGGGGCTGACCCGGGGGATGCCGCTCATCGTGGAGATCGGCGTGGCGCTCGACGTGCTGGTCGCCATCCAGATCCTCGCGCTGGTGGCCTACCGCATCTCCGGGGGCCTCGCTGCGGAGCCTGCGCCGGCCACGAAGCCCACGAAGCTCGAGGAGGGGCCGTGATCCTCGTGGCCGTCATTGCCCTCCCGCTGCTCGCGGGCCTCGCGGCGCTGGTGCTCCCGGTGCGCGTGGGGCTGTGGCTGGACGCCTTCGCGGCGCTGGGGTCCGTCGGGCTCTGCGCGGCGCTGGTGGCGCTGGGCAGCGACCCGGTGCCCACCGCGTTCGCTGGCTACCTGCGCGCCGACGGGCTGGCGGTGGTGCTGGGGATGGTGGTCTCGGGCGCGGCGGCCTGCTCGGCGTTCGTGGGGGTGCGCACCTTCTGGAGCGCCGCGGGTGCGACCCACGACGCGCGGCGGTACGCGGTGGTCGCGCCGCTGTTGCAGGCGGCGCTCCTGGCCACCGCCTTCGCCGACCACCTGGGCGTGATGTGGATCGCCATGGAGCTGTCGGCGGTGATGGGGACGGTGCTGGTGGCGCTGCACGGCGACCGGGCCACGCTGCAGGCGGCGTTCAAGTACATGATGCTCGGCTCCGCCGGGCTGGTGCTGAGCCTGCTCGCGACCGCGCTGGTCTACCGCGCCGGGGTGCCGGTGCTGGGCGAGGGCGACACCGCGCTGTCGTTCTCTGCCCTCAAGGCCGCGGCGCCAGGGCTCTCGGCGAAGACGCTGCGGCTCGCGCTGGCGCTGGCGGCGGTGGGCTACGGCTGCAAGGTGGGGCTCTTCCCGCTGCACGTGTGGAAGCCCGACGCCTACTCGGCGGCGCCGGCGCCGGTGGCCGCGCTGCTGGCGGGGGCCGCCGTCGCGGTGCCCCTGGGCGCGCTGCTGCGCTTCGGGGCCCTGACGGCCGGAGCTGGCCAGCGGGCCTTCGTCCAGGAGCTGTACCTCGCCGCGGGGCTCGCCTCGGTGCTGGCGGCGACGCTCTTCTGCGTTCGCGAGCGGGACCTGCGGCGGCTCCTGGCCTTCACCAGCGTCGAGCACATGGGGCTGTGCCTGCTCGCCTTCGGGCTGGGGTCGGACGGCGCGCGCGGCGGGCTGATGCACCTGGTCTCCAACGGGCTGCTCAAGTCGCTGGCCTTCGGCCTCTTGGGCTTCGTGGTCGCCGAGCGGGGGAGCGCCGACGCGCACGCCGGGCCCGGGCTGTACGGTCGGTCGAACACGCTGGCGTGGACCTTCCTGGTGGTGGTGGCGGCGTCGGTGGGCTTCCCGCCCTTCGGCCTCTTCGCCAGCGAGCTGACGGTGTTGCGGACCGCGTTCGCCACCGGCCACACCGGGCTCGCGGTGGTGCTGCTTCTGGCGCTGGGCACCGTCTTCGGCGTGCTGCTCGCGGCGGTGCTGGGGATGCTCTTCGCGCGGGCCGACGAGCCGCTGCCGGGGCCCCAGGCCCACGGACGGGTGGCGCTGTGGGTCGCCCTGCCGGCGCTGGCCGCGCTGGTGGCGCTGGGCTCGGCGATGCCGGCGGAGCTGTTCGAGTGGCTGGGGCAGGTCGCCCGGGAGATTGGCTGATGGCGGTCGAGGCGCTCATCGGACGTGGGGCGGTGGAGGGGCCGGCCGGCGCGCGGACCTGGGAGGTGCTCCCCGCAGAGCTCGCAGGCCTCGCGTCGCGGGCGCAGCAGGCGGGCTGGCGGTTCGTCTCCTTGAACGCCGACGCGCCCCCGGGCGACGACCTGCCGCACCGGGTGGACTACGTCTTCCAGGTGCCGGGCGAGCCGCTGCCGGTGGTGCTGCGCACGCTGGCCACCGGCCCGCTGCCCTCGGTCGCGCGGACCTGGCCCGGGGCCTCGTGGGCGGAGCGCGAGGTGCGCGACCTCTTCGGCATCGACTTCTCGGACCTGCCCGACCCACGGCCGCTGGTGCACCATGAGGACTGGCCCAAGGGCCTGTGCCCGCTCAGGCACGGCGAGCGGCTGGAGCTGCCGGTGGAGCGCGTCCCGGGCGAGTTCCCCTACCGCCGCGTGGACGGCGAGGGGGTGATGGAGATCCGCGTCGGGCCGATCCACGCGGGCATCATCGAGCCCGGCCACTTCCGCTTCTCGGCCATCGGCGAGCGGGTGGTGGGCCTGGAGGCCCGGCTCTTCTACGTGCACCGGGGGCTGGAGCAGCGCGCGGTGGGGATGGGGCCGGCGGCCGCGCTGGTGCTGGCAGAGCGCGTCAGCGGGACCAGCGTGGTGGGGCACTCGCTGGCGGCGGCGCGGGCGCTGGAGGCGGCGCTGGGGGTGACGGTCCCGCCCTCGCACGCGGCGGTGCGCGGGCTCCTGCTCGAGCTGGAGCGCTTCTACAACCACGTGGGCGACCTGGGGAACCTCTGTGCGGGGACTGCGCTCTCGGTGCTGCTGGCGGAGGGCTTCGCCGCGCGCGAGCGGCTGTGGCGCGCCTGCGCGAGGCTCACGGGCAGCCGGCAGCTGAGGGGGCTTGTG
>CAZAIE010000383.1:0-6814 GCA_964485035.1 uncultured Myxococcaceae bacterium
CCGTCCCGGCCTCCAACACCGCAGCCCGGAGGGCCTCCAGCGCGCGCACCACATCCGCGGCGACGCCCTCGCCCGAGACCGCGAACCGCAGCTCGGCCTTCGGCTCCCCACGGACCAGCCGCATCACGAACCACCCCGTGGCCAGCTCCACCTCCGGAACCGGCAGCGTCGCGACGCTGCGCAGCCACCGCACCAGCGCCTCCCCGTTCGCCACCGTCCCGAAGCTGGTGAGCCGCTTCGCCAGGGCCGAGCCCCAGAACCACGCGCCCTCCCCGGGATCCGGCGCAGTGAGCCGGCGCAGGCTCTCGAGCCGGCTTCCGTCACAGAGTTCACGCAGCTCCTCGCTCTCCCAACCGAAGACGGAGTTCCAGCCCTGCGCCCAGGTCAGCTCCAGCTCGCGCAGGCGCGGCAGGTCGTGCTGCAGCAACTCCCGAATCCACACGTCGCTCGCACCGCGCAGGACCTCGAGGCGCCCCAACGCATCCAGGCACGCGCGGGACGGCGCGTAGCTGCAATCGAGCTCGCGCACGGTCGCGAGCTCCGGTCTCCGCAGCAGCGCCGGGTACGCCTGGAAGCCCGAGAGGGCGTGCAGGAAGCCGCGCTCCCACTGCGTGAAGACCTTCGCGCTTCCCCGGATGTCGCTCGGTTCCTGCGAGGGGCCGACGAATAGCTGCACCAGCTCCCCCAGCCACTCCGCGCCGTGCCGCCGCAGCAGCTCCTCCTCCTCGAACGACGGCTCGCCGCCGACCTGCGCGCGCGCGAGCTGGAGGCTGACGAACCGGCCGCGGGGATGCCCGACCTCCTCCAGCGCATCGGCGAGGACGGCGCGCGCCGGCTCGTCGTCGGGGTCCTCGTAGACACGCCGGAACAGCGCCTCCGCCGCAGCCGGCAGCGACACCTCGCGCGCCGGAGGCGGATCCGGATCGAAGTCCGGGAAGGTTCCATCGGCCAGGTGCGCACCCAGCTCGGCGCGCTCGAGCGGCGCCTCCGGACCGAGCGCCAGCGAACCTCCGTGCCCGAGCGGGTGGGCCAGCTCCGACAGCTCGCTCTCGATGCTCGCGGGCGCGACCGTGAGCTCCGCCTCCTCGTCCTCGTGGCGCGCCAGGCGTCGGGCCAGCGCAGGGACTCCGGAGGAGCCGACCGCCACCTCCAGCTCGTCCTCGACGGACAGCATGAGCAGGCGCGTGAGGTCGCGCGCCGGGCCGAGCTGGCCATCCACGACCTTCCAGGCCCTCAGCGAAAGGGCGCCGCGCAGGGCGAGGTCGGCGAGCGCCTGCGCCGCCTCCACGCCCCGCTGCGTCGACACCGCCCAGCCGAGCCACCTCGCCGCCGCGGTCCGCGTCCGCGCGCAGAAGACGTCGGGCTTTTGCGCATCTGCGGGTGAGGTCAGCGCGAGCAGGTGGCAGTCCCGCCCAGGAGTGGCCTCGGGCTGCTCGGCCGGCGGCGCGGCGTTCTCGGGCGAGGCCTGCTGGCGTCGCCGGGCCTCGGTGGTGAGCCTCGCGATGGCCACCCTGCGCTCGGCCGCCTCGCGCGCGGCCACGCAGGCGGCGCGGATGAGCGCGACGTCGCCGGCGGTGAGCACGCGCGGCGTCTGCAGGCTCATCCCCAGCGCGCCCGTCCGTGTCGAGAGCCCCTTGCCGGTGGAGAAGCGCAGGCCGTCGCGCACGTCGTCGAGCGGGGCGATGGGCTCCGTGTTCGGCGCCGCGGTCCAGCGGGTCCCGTCGAAGGAAGGGCGGTCGAGCACGGCGACCAGCCACAGCGCTTCGTCGGGAGGACGCACGGTGACCAGGAAGAGCGAGCCGCCGGACGCGAGGGGGGTGAGGCCTCGCGCGGAGCTGTCGTAGCGATCGATGGGGAGCGTCTGCCCGGGCTGGGCGTTGGCGTGGGCCCCGTCGAACTGGGAGCGGCTGATGAGCGCGAGCACGTCTGCCACGGCGGCACCTCCGGGGGTGAAACATCCCACGGCAACGCGCGGGACGAATGGCGAACACGTCTGCCCGCGGGTCCGCCCGCCCGACCCGACGCCGAGGCCGGCAGCTCCGTCCCGGTTCGTCGTCTCGACGAGCCGCATCGATGGGGATGCTGGAGCTGCCGCAGCAGACTTGGTGCTCGGGGAGTCTGGCGGGGTGCAGTGGCCCCGAGCACCGGTGCGTTGGGCAGCGGACCCTCGAACTTCCCTGCGAGTGACAGTCCCGCCCCCTCACGCCCTCGGGGTGTCGAGCACCTCGCGGACCTTCTGGGCCAGGACCTCGGGCGAGAAGGGCTTGGCGATGAACCCCGCTCCCAGCTCCACCACCGCCCGCTGCAGCACTGCGTCGTCGGTGTAGCCGGACATGAAGAGCACCCGCCGGGCGCGGCGGTCGGCGAGGGTCCGCTCCGCGAGCTGGCAGCCGTTCATCCCCGGCATCACCATGTCGGTCAAGAGCACGTCGAAGGCCTGGGCGCGGCAAAGGTCCAGCGCCTGCTCCGCACTCGAGGCCTCCAGGACGTGGTAGCCGAGCCGGTCGAGGGCGCGGTGCACCGCGCGGCGCACCAGTTCCTCGTCCTCCACCACCAGCACCGTCTCGCGTCCCTGCAGCACCCGGTCCTGGCGCTCGGCCGAGGCCGCCTCCTCGACCTGCGCGGCGCGCGGCAGCAGCACCTCGAAGACCGACCCCTTTCCCGGCGCGCTCTCCACGCGGATGAGCCCGCCGCACTGCTGCACGATGCCGTACACCGTGGCCAGGCCCAGCCCCGTGCCCTTCCCGCGCTCCTTGGTGGTGAAGAACGGCTCGAAGAGGTGGGCGCGCACCTCCTCGCTCATGCCCACGCCGGTGTCCCGCACCGAGAGGGCCACGTACTCGCCCGGAGGGATGCCTGCGCCCTCCCCCACCAGCCGGTTCCCCACGGCGATCTCCAGGCGCCCGCCCCAGGGCATGGCGTCGCGGGCGTTGACCCCGAGGTTCAGGAGCACCTGCTCGAGCTGGCCGGGGTCGGTCCGCGCGGCCCACACGCCCTCGGGCCGGAGCAGCGAGAGCTGAACGTCCTCGCCGATGAGCCGGCGCAGCATCTTGCGCATGCCCTCCGCCACCTCGCCCACGTCCACCGGGCGCAGCACCATCGGCGACTTGCGGCTGAAGGCGAGGAGCTGCCGGGTCAGCTCCGCGGCCCGGCGCGCCGAGCGGTGCGCGTCGAGCAGTCCCTCGCGCGCCGCGTGCTGCTCGGGCAGGTCGAGCAACCCGTCGCTGAGCCCACCGAGGATGACGGTGAGCAGGTTGTTGAAGTCGTGCGCCACGCCTCCTGCCAGGCGTCCTATCGCCTCCATCTTCTGCGACTGGCGCAGCGCCTGCTCCACCGCCGTGGCGCGGGTGACGTCGCGGGCCGCCACCAGTAGCGCGTCCTCGTCCTTGTAGCTGCAGCGGGCGACGGCGAACTCCACGTCGGCGGCACCCTCCCCGTGAGGCACGCGCAGGGTGATGGGGGGCGCGGGCCGTCCCTCCTCGGCGGCGTGGAGGTGGGCCTGCAGGGCCGCGGCGTCGTCGCGCACGACCTTGTCGGTGAGGGTCCCGAAGATGAGGTCCGCCGGGTCCTCGACGCAGAGGAGCTGGGCCGCGGCGCGATTGGCGAAGACCACCCGGAAGCCCTCGAGGATGAGCATCGCGTCGGGCGAGGACTCGACCAGCGCGCGGTACTGCTCCTCGCGGTCGCGCAGGCGCACGTGCTCGCGACGCTGCAGCTCCGCCTGCTCCAGCGCCTCCAGCATCCCGTCGATGGCGCCGCCGAGGCGGGCCACCTCGTCACCGGCGGGTCCCTCGAAGGACAGGCGGGCCTTGGCGTCGCCGCGGGCGCGCACCTGCTCCACCCCTGCGGCCAGCCGGCGCAGGCGGCGCAGCACCAGCGCCTCGAGGAGCGCGTAGACCAGCACGCAGATGAGCGCACCGATGGCCAGCACCGAGGCGGCCATGGAGAGGAGCGCCTGCCTCCCGCGCGCGTGGATGTCGCGCGGGAAGGCCAGCGTGAGCCGACCCACCGTCCGCCCGTCCGCGTCGAGCAGCGGCTTCGCCGCCCTCAGCACCTCCGCGTCTCCCTCGACGGCCGGCGCAGCGTCTCCGGGCGCGTCCGGATCCAACGAGAGCGCGAGCTGCAGGCGCGCCGCCTCCCCCATCGAACGAACCTCCTCGGGCGTGAGGTAGCGCCCCACCAGGAAGGTGCCGCGCGGCGGCAGGTCCTCGGCGCTGGGCACCACCGGCCGCTGGGCGAACAGGAGCAGGGCGATCCGGGGACCTTCCTCCTCCTTGGAGGAGGGGGCCGTCCTCACCAACCACAGACCCTCGCGCCGGAGCGGCGGGCGGGAGGTCATCGCCAGCCGCAGGGCCTCGGGGAACGGCGTTGCACGGGTCTCGAGCCGGTCCACCGCGGCGCTGAAGACCACGGGCCCGTCGGCGCGGGAGTAGGCCACCACGTCCACGTCCTGGCGGACGAAGGCGTTCAGCTCGAAGTTCTTCTCGAAGGCGGGGGTCGGCCGCGCCAGGTACTCGAAGGCGTCGTCCCAGGCAGCATTGTCTTCGGCCATCGCCACCAGCGTCTGGACCTTGGCGTCGAGCAGCGCCTGCGCACGTTGGAGGTCGCGCTCCACGGCCTGGCGCTCCAGCTCGTCGAAGCTGCCCAGGACGACCCGGTCGAGCGCAAGGAGACTGAGCGCCACGAGCACCGAGGTGCTCAGGCCCAGAACCAGCAGCGTGCGTGCCCGCAAGCTCCAACTCCGGGGCCGGGCTGCGTCGGTCATTCCCCCTCCATTGGTGACGCAAGTTAACGCCCCCAGTCCGCGGGGCCGCCCCCCGCTTGCGGGACGGGTCCGGACGGACAGCACGCCCTGTGGCCCGAGGGCCCCACCCAGTCGTCCTCTGCCCTGCGAGCACGGTCCTCACGACGCTCCACCGTGGGCAAGCCCTCCCGGACTTGGTACAGGGTCGTCCTTCCCGGAGGCCGCATGTACACCCTGACCGTCGACGACCCCTGCACCCGCTGCGGCGACTGCGCGCGCGAGTGCCCCTACGGAATCATCGAGCTGGCGGGGGAGCGTCGCCCCGCGCACGTGGCCGGCAGCGAGGCGCGCTGCACCGCGTGCGGCCACTGCGTCGCCATCTGTCCCACGGGCGCCATCCACGTGTCGGGCCCCGACCTCGGTCCGGCTCCGGACGGCGCGGCGCCGGCCCTCTCCGGGCAGGCGCTCGCGGCCTACCTGCGGCACCGGCGATCGGTGCGGCACTTCCGCCCCGAGCCCATCCCCCGCGAGGAGCTCGAGCCGCTGCTGGACGTGATGCGCTGGGCGCCCTCGGGGATGAACGCGCGCCCGTGCTCCTGGCTCGTCGTGCACCGCACCGAGGAGGTGCGCCGCCTCACCAGCCTGGCCATCGACTGGGCGCGCGACGCCGCCACCCAGGACTCGCCGATGAAGGGCTACTTCGACTTCCCCGGGATGGTCGCCAAGTGGGAGCGCGGCGAGGACGAGATCTGCCGGGGGGCGCCGCACCTGGTCGTGTGCCACGGGCCCAAGCGCGCGCCCACCGCCGCGCTCGACGGCCTCATCGCCTTCGCCCACCTCGACGCGGCCGCGCCGGCGTTCGGCGCCGCCACCTGCTGGGCGGGCATCTTCCACATGGCTTCGCTCTTCTGGGCGCCGCTGCGCACCGCGCTCGCGCTGCCCGAGGGCCACGTGCCCATCTACACCGTGATGGTGGGGCGCCCGGCGGTCACCTTCCACCGGGCCCCGCCGCGCAAGCTGCTCGGCGCCGAGTGGCGCTGAGTCACTTCGGCTGGATCCAGCCCTCGGCCTCGAGCAGCTCGGCGGTGAGCACCGCACCGCCGGCGGCGCCGCGCACGGTGTTGTGCGAGAGGGCCACGAAGCGCCAGTCGAAGACCGCGTCCGGACGCAGGCGCCCCAGCGTCACGCCCTGGCCGTTGCCCGCGTCGCGGTCCAGCCGCGTCTGCGGCCGGGCGTCGTCCTCGAAGTAGGTGAGGAAGGGCTTGGGCGCCGAGGGGAGCCCCAACTTCTGGGGCCGGCCCTCGAAGGTGCGCCAGCGCTCGAGGATCTGCTCGCGCGAGGGCTTCTTCTCGAAGCGCACGAAGACCGCCGCCATGTGGCCGTCGGTGACCGGGACGCGCAGGCACTGGGCGGTGATGACCGGCTCGCTGGCGGCGACGATGGCCCCGCCCTCGACGCGGCCCCAGATGCGCAGCGGCTCCTGCTCGCTCTTCTCCTCCTCGCCCTTGATGAAGGGGATGACGTTGTCGACCATCTCCGGCCAGGTCTCGAAGGTCTTCCCCGCCCCGGAGATGGCCTGGTAGGTGCACACCGCGACCGCCTTGGGGCCGAAGCCCAGCAGCGGGTGGAGCGCCGGGACGTAGCTCTGCAGCGAGCAGTTCGGCTTCACCGCCACGAAGCCCCGCGCGACGCCCAGCCGCTTGCGCTGCGCGGCGATGACCGCGGCGTGCTCGGGGTTCACCTCGGGGATCATCATCGGCACGTCGGGCGTGGCGCGGTGCGCGGAGTTGTTGGAGACCACCGGGGTCTCGTGGCGCGCGTAGGCCTCTTCGAGGCGGGCGGTCTCGTCCTTGGGCATGTCCACCGCGCAGAAGACGAAATCCACCTGCCCGGCGATGGCCTCCACGCTGGAGGCGTCCTGGACGGTGAGCGCCGCGGTGGACGCGGGGACCGGACCCTTCATCGCCCACCGGCCCTGCACCGCCTCCGCGTACCGCTTCCCGGCGGACGCGGGGCTCGCCGCGACCACCGCCAGCTCGAACCGCGGGTGCGCAGCCAGCAGGCTCACGA
>CAZAIE010000384.1:0-6812 GCA_964485035.1 uncultured Myxococcaceae bacterium
GTCCGACCACCCGGTAGGAGGTCGCCGACCCGCCCTCGCTGCCGTGCAGCGTCTCCCGCACCAGCGCCAGCTCGCCGGAGGAGGAGAAGGCGAGGAGCAGCACGTCGCCCTTGGGGCGCGGCGAGGGGGCCGCCGAGAGCGCCGCGAGCAAGAGGACCAGGGGGCTCATGCGCGCAGCCTCAGCTCCAGGAGCTCCTCGAAGGCAGCGAGGTCCTTCTTCGTCGCGAGCACCAGCGTCACCCCGCGGATCTTCCGGCCCGCGCTCTCGCGGTAGCGCGCCTTCGCCTCCTCGGGGATCGCGCTGGCGAGCACGTCCGCCTCCGCGCGGGGGCCCAGGTAGAAGGTGATGCGGAAGCGCCGGTGGCCCGCGGCCAGCCAGAAGAGGGTCTTCTTCCTCCAGCTCGCGCTCAAGAGCCAGCTCTTGCCGTCGCGGTAGTACTTCCACTGCGCCTGGGCGCCGGGGCAGCGGCCCTGGACGTGGAGGAGCGCGGCGTCGAGGACGCCCTTGCTCCGGCCGAGGCAGGCGGCCAGCACCTCGTCGGTCGGCTCGACCTTCGGATCCGACAGGACCGGCTCGTCCATCGCGTCCCTCCAGGAGCCCATCCCATACCCGCCGAGAGCGGGCGCGACAAGCGATGTCCGACCCGCGAGGTAGAACCTCCCCGTGCCCAGGAAAGGAAGGGGGAGATGAACACCGAGTTCAGGTTGCCGCGGTTGGTCCGGGAGCAGGCGCAGGCCCGCGCGAGGGCGCTGCGCCTCCGGCCTTCGGAGGCGGAGTCGCGGCTCTGGCAGGAGCTGCGCCGGACCGGGCTGGGGTTCCGCAGGCAGCAGGCGGTGGGGCCGTACGTGGTGGCCTTCTACTCCGCCCGCCTCGCGCTGGCCCTGGTCGTCGAAGAGGCGCCGCTGCGGGAGGACTTCCGCGAGGTCGAGCTGGCGCGCCACGGGGTCCGCCTGCTCCGACTCTCGCCCCGCGACGTGGTGGCGGACGTGGCCTCCTGCGTGGTCCGCCTCCGCGACGAGCTGCGCGCCGCCTAGAAAAGGGGAAGCCCCTCCCCGCCTCGCGGCGGAGAGGGGCTTCGGTGCTCCGGTCGCAGACGGCTACTTCCGCTTCGCCTTCTTGGCGGGAGCCTTGGCCTTCGCCTTCTTGGCAGGCGCCTCCGCCTTCGGTTCGCGGGCCGCGGCCTCGTCCTGCTCCGCCTTCGCCTTCAGCGCCGCCAGGACCTTCTCGGCGGTGATGGGCATCTCCTGGATGCGGATGCCGCAGGCGTCCCACAGCGCGTCGGAGATGGCCGCCGGCGTGGGGATCATCGTGTGCTCGCCCACGCCGCGGGCGCCGCACGGGCCGTCCTGCTGCGGGGTCTCGATGAAGTGCGCCTCCATCGTGTCCGGGATGTCGAGCGCGGTGGGGATCTTGTAGTCCATCAGCGCCGCGTTCCGGGGCTTGCCCTTCTCGTCGAGGATCAGCTCCTCCATCATCGCGGTGCCGATGCCCTGGACCACGCCGCCGAAGGTCTGCCCGTTGATCATCCCGGGGTTCACGACCTTGCCCACGTCGTAGCAGGAGACCAGGCGGTCGACGTTGTACTGGCCGGTCTTGGGGTCCACGGCGATCTGCACGCCCTGGCACCCGAAGGTCCACTTGGCCACCGGCTTGCTGCTCTGGCTGGTGTCGGGGTCGAGGAAGAGCAGCCCCTCGGGGACGTAGGTGGCCGCCGCGGCCACCGGCCCGCCGATGGTGTGCCCGTCGGGGAACTGGTAGCCCAGCACCAGCTCGGAGAGCTTCACCGACTTCTTGGTCTTCTTGTCGAAGACCTTGCAGTCCCGCAGCTCGAGCCGGCTCTTGGGGGCGTTGAGCGCCTCCGAGGCCATGGCGAAGAGCTGGTCCTGGATCAGCCCCGAGCACTTCAGCACCGCGTTGCCGGTGGCCCAGGTCTGGCGCGAGGCGACGGTCTGCCAGTCGTAGGGCGAGAAGTCCGTGTCCGGCTTGCCGCGCACGCGGATCTTCTCGATGGGGTGGTTGAGCGCCTCGGCCGCGTACTGCGCCGCGACGGTCATGAGCCCCTGGCCGTAGTCGATGCCGGAGATGAGGATCTCCAGGGTCTCGTCATCGGCGAACTTCATCACCACCGAGGACGAGGCGTTGTTGGGCATGGCGGGCGCCTTCACCGCGCAGGCGAGGCCCTTGCCGTGGAACTTGCCGTCCTTGCCCGTCGCCCAGCTGGTCTTCTTGGGCCCCTTCTTGGCGACCTTCAGCTCCTCGTCGACCTTCTTGATGCACTTGTCGACGCGGCCCGCGAACTTGCCCAGCACCTGGCCGGTGACCGTGGTCTTGCCCGGGCCGAGGCAGTTCATCAGGCGGAACTGCACCGGGTCGTAGTTCAGCTCGCGCGCGACCATGTCGATCTGCTGCTCGAGCGCCCAGTGGATCTCCTGCATGCCGAACCCGCGGTAGGCGCTGCCCACCGGCCGGTTGGTGTACACGCCGATGGAGTCGCCCCAGACGGTGGGGAAGTAGTAGGCCCCGCCGCAGGTGTAGCCGGCCGCGCGCACCACGTTGACGCCGTAGCCGCCGTACCCGCCGCAATCCCACAGGTAGTGCATCTTCTGCGCTTGGATCTTGCCCTTCTTGTCCACGCCCGTGACCAGCGTGGCGGTCAGGCCCTGGCGCACGACGGTGGCGTAGAACTCCTCGGCGCGGGTGGCCATGATGCGCACCGGGCGGCCGTTGGACTTCATGGCCAGCGCCACCGCGATGGGCTCGAGGTTGATGCCCGCCTTGCCGCCGAAGCCGCCGCCCACGGAGGGGACGATGACCTCGACGTCGCCGTGCGGCAGGTCGAAGCAGGTGCACAAGAGGTGGCGCACGGTGAACGGGCTCTGCGCCGAGGTGGTGACCCGCACCTTCCCGGCGTTGTCCACCTGGGCCACGCTGACGTGCGTCTCCATGGGCACGCACTGCACCTGCGGCACCTTGAAGGTGTTCTCGAACACGTGCGGGCACTTCTTCAGGGCGGCGTGGTAGTCGCCCTTGCGCACCTTCACGTGGTTGTTGATGTTGGTCCCCTTCTTCGGGTTGATCCACGGGACGCACACGTACTTGTGCAGGTCGGGGTGGACCAGCGTCGCGTCCTCGGCGATGCCGTCCTGGACGCTGAGGATGGGCGTCAGCACCTCGTAGTCGACCTCGACCGCGAGGGCGCCGGCCTCGGCGGCCTCGGGGGTCTCGCCGGCGACGGCCGCGACCGCGTCGCCGACGAAGCGCACGCGGTCGGTGGCGAACACCGTCTGGTCCTTGAGGTAGATGCCGGTGTGCAGCGGGAAGTCCTTCCCGGTGGCCACCGCGCGCACGCCGGGGACCTTCAGCGCCTTGTCCACGCGCACGTCCTTCACCTTGGCGTGGGCGTGCGGCGAGCGGACCACCGCGGCGTGGAGCATGCGGGGGAACTTGATGTCCGCGGTGTAGAGCGCGGCGCCGGTCACCTTCTCCAGCGCATCGACCTTGAGGACGGGCTGTCCGACGACTTTGGTGCTCATGCGGTCCTCCGGGTCTTGGCCTGGGACTTGGCCTGCGCGCGCTGCAGCTTCGCGGCGGTCTGGATGGCGGCGATGATCTGCGAGTAGCCGGTGCAGCGGCAGAGGTTGCCGGCGAGGGCGGTCTTGATCTGCTCGGGGGTGGGGTCGGGGTTCTCGTTGAGCAGCGCCAGGGCCGTGAGGATCATGCCCGGGGTGCAGAACCCGCACTGGACCGCGTGGTTCTGCAGGAACGCGGCCTGCAGCGGGTGCAGGTTCTTGGCGCTCCCGAGGCCCTCGATGGTGAGGATCTCCTTGCCGTCGGCCTCGACGGCGAGGGTGAGGCAGCTGTTCACCGCCTTGCCCTCGAGGAGCACGATGCAGGACCCGCACTCGCCCTCGTTGCAGCCTTCCTTGGCGCCGGTGAGGTCGAGGGTGTCGCGCAGGAAGGAGAGGAGCGTCTGGTTCGGCTCGGCGTGGGCGACTTCCTCGATGCCGTTCACCCGGACCTTGATCTCGATGGTGTGCATGGGGGTTCCCTTTGTCAGGCGAGGGCGGTGAGGCCGCGGGCGGTGAGCACCCCGACCATCTCCCGGCGGTAGGCGGCGGTGCCGCGGACGTCGGTGATCGGGCTGCAGGCGGCCACGGCGAGCTCGGACGCCTTCTGGATGGTGGACTCGGAGAGGCCGTCGCCCAGCACCTGCTCGGCCTCGCTCACGCGCATGGGGCGCGGGGAGACGGCGCAGAGGGCGACGCGGTGCTGTCGGTTCTCGCCGCGGGCCACGAGCACGCCCACGGTCGCGAGGTCCATGCCGCGGCGGCGCGAGAGGCGCAGGTAGCGGCCGGCGAAGCCCGCGGCCTTCTTGGGCAGGAGGATCTCGAGGAGCAGCTCTCCGGGCTTGAGCGCGGACTTGCCCGGCCCCTGGAAGAAGTCGGCGAGGGCCACGGTGTACGTCCCCTTGGCGCCGGCGACGACGACCTTGGCGTCGAGAGCGAGCAGCGCCGGGGCGGTGTCGGCCGCGGGGGAGGCGTTGCAGACGTTGCCGCCCAGCGTGGCGCGGTTGCGCAGCGGCCAGGCGCCCACCTCCTCGATGCACTGCACCAGCACCGGGAAGCGGTCCTTGACCAGCTTGTGGCCGGCCACGGTGTTCATGTCCACGGCAGCGCCGATGGCCACGTCGTCGGCGGTCTCGCGGACGAGCTTGAGCTCGGGGATGCCCTTCACGTCGATGACACGCGCGACGTTCTTGCGGAAACGGGCCTGCGGCAGCAGGTCGGTTCCTCCAGCCAGGTACCGGGTGTTCGGGACCTCGGCCCACAGAGTCGTCGCTTCCTGCACGGTCTTGGCCGCGCAAAACTCGAAGCTCGGCAACAGCATGTGCGCTCCCAGGTGAGGTTGGGTCGGCTTCAGGGACTTGCTTCTTCACTGCCCGCAAGGTTCCGCGGGGCGCTGCGAAAGGGCCTGATTGTCGTCAAGAACCCGCGTCAGGGCAACCACGGACACGCCCTTGGGATGGGCAAACTTGGGAGGTCTGCCCGGGAGGTTCGCAGGTGAACCATGCGGGTGTGCACCAGTCGTCGCTTCGGCCCGGTCGGGGGTCAGGCGCCGATGGCCGTGAGCGCCTCGTCGAGGATGGCCACGGCCTCGTCGGCCTGGGCCCGGGTGAGCAGCAGCGGGGGGTTCACCCTCACCCGCGGGGCGTAGGCCATGGTCAAGAGGCCGCGCTGCAGCGCCGCGTCGAAGAGCTCGCGGCAGCGCGCCGAGCTCCAGAGCTGGCCTCGCTCGTCCACCAGGTCGAAGCCGATGAAGAAGCCCTCGCCGCGCACGTGGGCCACGCAGCGGTGCCGCTCGGCGAGCGAGCGCAGGCCCCGCGTGAGGTGGGCGCCAGTCTCGCGCGCGTTCTCGACCAGCCGCTCGTCGCGGATGATGCCCATCGACGCGGCGATGGCGGCGCCTGCGAGCGGGTTGCCGCCGTAGGACGAGCTGGAGAACGACGGCTTGCTCCAGGGCTCGGCGCGGGCGACGTCCTCGCGGGCCAAGAGGCCGCTGACCGGGAAGCCGCCGCCCAGCGCCTTGCCCAGGGTGACGAGGTCGGGCGTCACGCCGCTGTGCAGGTGGCCGAACATCTCCCCGCTGCGGCCGAACCCGCAGATCATCTCGTCGACGATGAGCAGCGCGCCCAGGTCCTTCGCCAGCTTCGCGACCGCGGGCAGGAACTCCCGCGGCGGGATGACGTTGCCGGCGGTGCCCTGCATGGGCTCGACGAGGACCGCGGCCACGCGGTGGGTGGTCTCCCGCCTCACCTTCTCGGCGGCGAACTCCACGCAGAGCAGCCCGCAGGCCGGCCAGGTGGTGCGGAAGGGGCAGTAGTCGCAGTCGGCGTAGGGGGTGAGGTAGCTGCCCGGGGCGAGCGGACCGAGGCCGTGCTTGAAGTCGCTGCCCATCTGCGCCAGCGCCCCGGAGGTCTTGCCGTGGAAGCCGCCCCAGAAGGAGAGGACCTCGGTCTTCCCGGTGTGGCAGCGGGCCAGGCGGATGGCGCTCTCCACCGCCTCGGCGCCCCCGGAGTAGAGCTGCAGCCGGGTGAGGTGCTTGGGGGCCGCCTCGCGCACCGCCTCCAGGCCGCGTACCCGGGCCTCGGTGGTGAACGAGCCGCAGTGCGTGCGGGCGAGCTGCTCGGAGAGCGCGGCCACGTAACGGGGGTGGCCGTAGCCCAGCGCCGCGACGCAGATGCCGGCGACGAGGTCGAGGTAGCGGTTGCCGTCGGCGTCCACGAGCTCGCAGCCCTCGCCGTGGTCCACCGCGAGCCCGGCGTGGGCGGCGATGGCCTGGTACCCGGGGGCGAGGAGCGAGCTCTCGCGCTCGCGCAGCGCGCGGCTGTTGGGCCCGGGGACGGGGGTGCGGATGCGGTCGGACTTCACGGTCGGCTCCCTCCCGGGCCGCGCCCGAGGCGGATCAGCTCGTCCCGGCCCTGGGCCGCCAGGCGGACGGCGGCGTAATTGGAGACCAGCGCGACGAAGGCGATGACCAGGAGGGTCGCGGGGTGGATGGCGTCGAAGGGCCGGGGGAGCCACGGGCTCAGCTCGGGGCCCACCACCAGCGCCACCACGAAGTAGGTGATGCGCTCGTGCCGGCGCATCAGCCCGCCGGGCAGCTTCAGGCCCATGGCCTCGGTCTTGGCGCGCACGTAGCTCACCATCACCGAGCCCACCAGCGCGGTGAGCGGCAGCGCCATCTGCCAGGCGGAGAAGCGGTAGAAGACCGCCAGCCCGATGAGCGGGGACATGTCCGCGTAGCGGTCGAT
>CAZAIE010000385.1:0-6811 GCA_964485035.1 uncultured Myxococcaceae bacterium
TCTCAGTCGAGACGGTGACCCCGGGGATGGAGAGCGTGTGGAGCACCTCGTCGCCAGCGACGAACTTGGGGTCGGTCGCGGTGCAGTCCCCCTTGCGATAGACGCTCACCGTCCCAGGGCTCGAGACGGCGCCCGTTCCCGAGAAGGCGTTGCCATTGACGCGGACCACCACCGGGCAGTTCTGGCTGATGGCCACCGTCCGGGCGGTCTGGCCGGCGAAGGCCAGGTTGCTGGCCGCGCCGTTGGCCTTCCCGATGGAGAGGAGCCTGCTCATCGCGCCCGCCCCGAGGGCCACCATGATCCCCGCGATGGCGAGGGTCACGGCGATCTCGATGAGCGTGAAGCCTCTGGGGCGGGCGAAATGGGCAGGGCGTCGCATTACTTGATCCTCCTCCACGACTGCACCTTGCCCGGAGCGCCAGCGACGACGATGCGCTGGCCGGAGGGCACGGGCTTCCCGCCAGCTTCGGGCTTGGAGTTCTCCTTCATGTAGTACAGCGTGTCTCCCACCGCGACCAGGTCGGAGAGCATGCCGCAGTTCTCGCACTTCATGACCGAGGTCGACTTGCCCGCGCCCGTGTCCCGGAGGATGGAGTTCTTCAACTGGCCGGTCTTGGGATCGAATGCGTAGATCCAGCTGTTGCCGAACTGTTCGCACTTGGTGCCGACGGACGGTGGCTCGAATGCAGTCACGAAGATGGTGCCGGGGACGATGGCCGGCTCACCCAGCACCTGCTCCTTGTCGTGCGGGAAGCGGAACACCCAGAGCGGCTGGCCCAAGGTGCCGCTGTCGTGGACCGCATAGAAGAAGTTGCTGCCCGAAGGGTTGTCGACCGGCTCAAGGGCGTTGCCCGTGCCCACGAAGTAGTCCGCCAGGTTGCCCGACGGGTCCCAGATCGCCGAGACCTTGGTCCGCAGGTAGATGGGGGAAAGGTCCTCGTCCTTCAGCGGGAGCTTCTTCACCGACGTATCGACTTCCTTTGCCTTCACCAGTTTCCAGACCTTGCAGAAGCCGGCGTTGCACAGACCGCCCTCGCAGTCGCCATCGACCGAGCAGGCCACCGGCGTTCCGGGGTCGTCCAGTCCAACGGTCTGCACTTCGACCACCTTGCCCGTCGGGTCCTTCGAGAAAGCGGAGGAACCTGGGTCGAAGAAGACCTTCGGCCGCCAACTCCAGGTGGTGGTGTTGGTCTCGCCGAACCGGGAGATGGCCAGCAAGCCCTTGCCCATACCGGTGCTGATGTTGGGCTCGCCGTTCACGCCCACCACCGCAGCCGAGATGTACGGGCTGTTCGGCGGCCGGTAGAGCGCGGGCCGGCTGGTGATCTCGCTGTCGTCGAGATCGATCTTGTACTCCTCCAGGCAGCTGGGGCGCGAGCAGTTGTAGCTGTCGAGGTGGTAGGGCTCGACCATGGTTCCGAAGAACTTCCCGGAGAGAGCGTTCAGGATGAACAGGTGGCCGTCGCTCGGGGCACTCGAGGAGAAGCGGCGGCCGCCTCCGAAGATGGCCGCGAAGTAGTCCTTCGTTCCCAGCTTCACCCGCCCCACGGCCGGGGTGCTCCAAGTCTCGAACAGGCGGTAGTTCTCGAAGCTCCAGATGAGCTTGGGCGTCACGTTGTCGCGGATGTCGATGGCGAACACGCTCTTGCCTCCGCCGCGCATGGCGCCGTAGAGGACGGTCGACCACTGGCCCGCGGAGCAGTTCTCCGCGCTTCCGGTCTTGTCGGCGGGGTAGCCCGCACCACAGACATCGTGAACCGACGAGGGGGCGTCCACACCCAGCAGGTGCTTGACTCTCATCTCGCGCCAGAGCTGGCTTTGCATCTCACCAGGAACGAACATCCAGTCCTCCTGGCCATCGGCTGAGACTGCCGGCGTGGTCTCGCTCTCGACGATGGAGCGCAGACCGTCGGAGGTGCCAACATAGACTCGCTGGGGGCGACTGAGCGCCTGGAAGGACTGGTACGCCGCCTGCGCGGTCCCGGACTTGCCGCCGTACGTCGCGTCAGCACGGGAGTTGCCGACCACGACGGGACTGGAGTGGGTGATGGCGCCAACCCTGGACAGGCGCAAGCTGCCCTCCCCCGACCGGAACGGCGCGTTCTTGGAGGGGTTGAGCACGAAGTTCAGGATCTCGGCAGCCGTGAGGGTCGGCGAACTCGGCCATTTAGAGTCCAACTTCTCGGCAGTCAGGTTGGCCATGAGCGCTGGGTTGGACGCGTCGAAGTCGCCCCAGACGCCACCGTTCTCGGTGTGAACCACGCGAAGCGGGGCAGGGTCTTCGTTCGCCTTCGCTGCGAAGTCCCATCGATCGGAGAGGACACCAGTGCTGGGGTCGATGTCGTAGGCCAGGAGGTTGCCCTGGTGCTCCATGCTCTTTCCCGACTTGCTGAAGTAGGCCGCATAGATGCGCTTGCCATCCGAGGCGATGGCTGGGCGCGACCGCGAGTAGAAGCCTTCGGTCGCCTTCACGAAGAACGCGGCGATTTGAGCAGCAAGCTCGCCTGCTTCGAGGGCATTCGTGGCGGTACCCTTTCCCGCCGCAGCCATCGCCTCGCGGTGCGCCATTGAGGCGGGGCTGGTGGTGTCCTCTCCGAAGCCGATGACATTCACAAAGATGCCCTCGGTGCGCCCAAGCTTGACGCCACTTGCGTAGACATTCGCCGCCAACGCCTCCAATTCGGCCTGGTCGTAGCCGGGCAGCCCTCCCTTGGCAGGGGTGCTCTCATCGCCATCGGTGATGAGCAGCATCGTGTACTTGCGACACGCTCGCTCAGGGTCTTCGTCGATGAGCTTCGCGAGATAGTCGCCTGCGTTCTTGATGGACCCATAGAGCGGGGTCATTCCCGGAATGCCCATTAGACTCATGTTTTCTGCAGTGCAGAGTCCCTTGGCAGTGTAGGACTGTCCGTCGGTCGAGACATTCGAGGCGTTCGGTCGCTCGCACTTCGAGGTGGCCTGCAGCAGCGCCGCCTTGCCGCTCTCGGAGTCGCTGGGGATAGGAACGAAGAGCGGCATCCCCTTCAACGCACCGGACTCCTCCTTCGCACTCCACCCGCTCTCCTTCGTCGGCTGATTGTTCCAGACGTATTTGATGGTAGCGGTGTCCGGCCACGTCGTCGCCAGGACGTTCGGAGTGCCCGACTCGTAGTAGTCGTTCACCAGCTTGAAGCTCCGGGTACCAGAGCCCGAGGCGAAGTCACACCGGTAGATGTTCGGGTCCGGGGTGATTGCCGGGCCGCACTCCACCTCGACCCGCGCGCACTTGGTGATGCCGACCGCAGGGTCCCCGCCCATGCTCGTGTTGTTGATGGGCGCACTGCAGGAGTTCTTGTTGAGGCACAACACCCCGACTTGGCGACGCACGTCGTTGTTGCGGGACGTGGGCAGGGTTGTGTCGTTGCACGACCCGTTGTCCGCAGGGTCGCCGTAGTAGGCCAGCGTGATCTTGTTGATCACCTCGCCCGGCGGACAGGCACTGATGCTCGCATTCGCCCCTTCGTTCGCCTTCGCGGTCTTCTTCGTCGGAACGCCGACTGCGCTTGCCGACCAGGACGCGTCCGGGGCCATGCAAAGGTGCTTGTCGTCCGTGGCGCTCTTGGCGTTCACGTTGCGGCCGTTGGTCTCGGCGCCCACAGTGGAACGCCAGCGGAGCTTGCACTTCCGAGTGGAGCAGTCGTGGGTCCCGCCGCCCTCATCGGTCACGGTGCCAGTCAGCTCGAGCGGGCAGAACTTCGGCATGCCCGTCCCGAATCCACCCGAGTAGGTCTCGCAGCCAGAGGTGTTTCCAGGGCAACTCCCGCAGTAATTAGCCTCGGTCGTCGCGGTGGTGAACTTGTCGAAGACCTCGCCACCCTTGGCCGCATAGGAATAGTCGTAAACGGTCGAGGAATACTCGTAGTTCTTCTTCAGCCGGAAGTAGTCACAGGTCGCCAGCAGCTGGACATTCTCGAACTTGTAGGGTCGCACCGGAATGTCGAACCTGCAGCGCGGACGGTAGAGATCGCGAGTGAACGTGTATCGATTGCGGTTGTACTCGCAGCGATAGCGCGTCGCCGCGGCGCCCACATCCACCCACCGCATCTCCTTGAAGGTCGCCGTACAGGTCCGCACGGGACGCTTCCAGGAGTAGGTCGTCGTCGTCGACTTGCACAACTGGGCAACGGCGGCGTCGAAGGAACACTTGCCCCCCACACAGTCGTAGACCAGGGTTGCATCACCCATGAGGGCGCCGACACCGGCACAATCCGCCTTGACGCCGCAGGTCACCGCCTGCTTCGTGCAGCCGCCAGACGGGGCCACCCAGCTCGTCGTGGTATTCGTCGTGTAGGTTCCACCGTTGATTGCCTCGTACCCGCTCGGAGGCGTGGTGTTGGTCGTCGTGCCAGCGTAATTCTCGTTGGTCACCCCTCCCGCGCTCATCCCAAAGATCTCGCAAGTCTTTCCTGCGGGGCACTTGGTCCCCGCTGGACCAGGCATGGTGCTGCCCACCGTGGGGCAACTCGGCGACGCGCCGTAGGCATTCCAAGAATAGGTCCCCGTCGAAGACTGGACTTGGAAGGAGGAACAGGCGGCGTCTGGGCTGGCGAGGCCACCGGTGACATAGAACTTCTCCGAAGGGTTGGCAGCAGTCGTTCCACCAGCCCCGCAGTACTTGGTGGCGGAGCCCGACTTGACCGTCCCAGCACTGAAGTCACAGGGAAGCGCTACCGAGCACGACGCGACGGGAGACGTGCCATAGTCCGACGTCCGGTTGCTCATTGCTGGACAGGTGCCCGGACTCGTCCAAGCCCAGGCGCCGTAGTAGGGCCCCGCCGGGTCGTTCGCCGGACCACTCTGCGCATAGGCGGGGTAGGCGGTCGCGAAGGCGCTTGCACATCCAGCCCCAGAGGCACAATACCTGTACTGCGTGTCCACGCCCGCGTAGACATCCGCGACCTTGGAAACGACTCGGTCACACGGCCACCCCGCGGTGCAATCCCCGAGATTGCTCGAGCCTGTGGCACTGCTGGCCGTGGCGTCCCGCGCCGTGTAGTCAGTCGTGTTGTTCACGCCAACGGAGCCACCCGAACACGTCATGTTGGTGAAGCCATTTCCGTCACTGACGTTGTTGACGGCTCCGCCGTTTGCCACGCAACGCAGGGTCGTGTAGTTGAACGTGGACATGTCGGTCATCGAGTTCATGCTGCCGGACGTGACGGTCGAGGTCGCTGGGCAGTTGCCGCCGACCTCACCCAGCGCGGTCCACGAGTAGGTGCTCGCGGCCGGGGTGGCGCTCGGCCGCGCCGACCAGTTCGTCGCAGTGTTGAGGACGACCCCTGTGCGCTTGCCAGTAACGGTCGCCGCCGGTGCGGTCGAGGTATCGCCGACGAAGCCCAGCCAGAAGATGGTCGAACTCGCCGTGGTCGGGGTCGGCATCCCCTCCTGCTCGCGGAACAGGCGACACGTCGCTGGCGTCGCGCACTCGGCCGAGGATGCCCCCGTCAAGATCCAATTGGTGTAGTTCGTCCCGACAGTGGTCGTGTTGGTGAATTCCAGAGTGGCATCGGTGACGGGGCCGTTCGTCAAGGTGGCGGTCTTGCTGAGAACACCGCCCGAGAAGGAGTAGGAGCCGGTCCCGCAGCTTTGCGTCGGGTAGACCAGCTTCTGGAACTTGGCGGTGTCCTTGATCGGAGCATCGGCAGTGGGCGTGTAGGCAAAACCCGACTCACAGCCGGGAACCACTGGAGTGGTGAACGTCACGCTGGCCTTCGGGGTCGGATTCGGCACGTTGCTGTTGCTGAACCCCGACATCACGCAGGTTTTCGTCGTAGTGGTCTCCCCCGTCTTCTTCATCAGGTACTTCTCGGCTGCCGTGTCCTGGCAGTTCGCGTTGACCACGCCTGCGGGGGGATAAATCGTCTTGCCGTCCAACGAATTGTCTGCAGACTGGAACGACTCCGTGAAGTCACCGGTTTTCGCCAGCACGTCATAGACACAGCGAGTCTGGAAGCCGGCCTTCGGCGTTTCCGAGAGCAGATACTGGTAGTAGCCGGCGAGGCCAATCTTCGCCTGCTCTGCGTAGGTGTCGAGCGCAGCCGCGAGCTCTCGCTTGCCGATACAGAAACGCGACTCGCACGACAGAGTGGAGGCGCCGTTCCAATCGTCATCGTCCGTGTAGAACATTCCTCCCTTGGGCGGTTGCCGCATTCCGTAAGAGGTGTCGAGGACGACAATGATGCGCGACTGGACCGTCGCCGGCATCTTCAACTCCTCCGCTCGCGCCACTCCCGCGCTGAGCATCACCGCCACCGTGAGCAGGCTCAGCAGCTTCGAAGTCGCTGGCGTTCGCCGATTCCGTTCCATGGATCACTCCTGTGTCACACGACACCCGTTGGCGGTCCTGAAGCAATCCCCGTTCCTGCCGGGTACTGCTACCAACCTTTTGGAACTTGGTCACTTTTTCGGACGGTTCTCTTCCCTCAGCAGGCTTTCGGCCCGCAAAAAGTGCAGGTCCCGCAAGAACTCGGGTGAGGCGAGGTAGGCCCACGGAACACCCTGTCCCCCAACGGGATGGCAGGTAGGATGCTTCCCAGCGAGGTCCTCATGGCACCCGAATCCCCTCCCCTCGGCCCCCTCACCCAGGCACTGCGCGACTGGACCTTGAGGCAGGTCCCGGCCGATCTCCCCGAACGCCTGGCCGCCGCGCGCCCCGCCGGGAACGAGCTGGGCCTCGACCCCTTCGGCTTCTCGCTCGACTACTCCCTGGGCGGCATCGCGCCGTTCATCTGGCTCTACCGCCACTACTTCCGCGTGCAGACCTCGGGCCTGT
>CAZAIE010000386.1:0-6811 GCA_964485035.1 uncultured Myxococcaceae bacterium
CTCTCGTGCAACTCCAACCTCTGCGTCGCCACCCGTACCGACGCGAGCCACCTCGTCGACGCGAGCCACGTCGTCGACGCCAGCCTCCCGACGGACGCCAGCGGACCTGGCCTTCCGGATGGCGGCGCCCCGGATGCCGCCGCGGCCAGCCCCGACGCTGCGAGCGGGCCGGCCGACGCCTCGTCGTCCGCGAAGGACGCGGGTGAAGGCGACGGCGGTCCCCTCCAGGCCTTCGACCTCTACACCCTCGATCCAGCGGCCCGGCACAAGTCGCCCATCTCCCTGGCCATGAGCGGCGACAAGCTCGGTGTCAGCTACTTCGTGGAAGGCCGGGCCCCGGACGGCGGTTCCGGGGTGGAGCTGCGGTACGTCGAGTTTGCGGCCACGACGCGCACGGCCAAGGCTCCCGAGAAGGTGGCCCTGGTCACCAATGTGTTCGGCGAGCCCTCCCTGGCCTTCGACTCGAAGGGGACGCCCCACGTCGCCCACCTCGGCCCACCCTCCAACGGCGGCACCTTCTGGTACGACTCCAAGGCGGTGGTCTCCTCGAAGAGCGGCGCGGGCTGGACCTCCTCCATCGCCGTCTCCGTGAACGACGAGGTGGTGGGGCTCTACTCCACCCTGGCCATCGACGAGAGCGACACCTTCTTCGTGGCCTACCGCGACGTGAACTACGGCCAGTTCCCGGTGCAGGACTGGATGCACTCCCGGCTGGGCTTCGTGACCGGCCGCCCCGGAGCGTGGACCGACGGAACCGCCGTGGACGGCGCGAACCGCATCGAGGGGCACGGCGGCCTGATGTCCCTGGTGCTGGCGAACGGCAGGCCGGCGATGACGTACTCGACCCTGTCCAGCGGCCCCGGCGGCTCCACCGATTCCCCGCGCGACGTGATGTTCATCATGCGCAAGGCAGACGGCACCTGGCCCGCGAACCCGACCCGGGTCCGCTCCGCGGCCGACACGTTCTCCGGCCCGTCGCTGGCGTGGAACCAGAATGCCGCACGCGACCAGTCCGCAGACTTCATCGTTGCCTGGCGGAGCCAGTCGCAGCTGTTCCTGACCGAGTCCACGGCCGCAGACGGCTCCCTCTGGAAGCCCGGTGACGACGTCGTCCACGGCACCGGGACCGGCGGGTGGTACCCCTCGGCGGCATTCACCCCCAAGGGCTACCCGGCCATTGCGTACTACGTCTGCTCGTCCCTCCAGGGAGCCCAGGAGCCCTGTCCCGCAGAAGAGAACGCGCTGCTGCTCGCCTGGCGTGCCCAGGACGTGTGGGGGAAGGTCGTGGTCGACGCCGCGGGAGGGCACTACACCAAGCTGGCGTACTGGAACGGGCGGGCGGTGGTGGCCTATCGGGACACCGCCGACACGGCGATCAAGCTCGCCATCCACAGGTGACTCCTCGGCCAGGGCCACGTCGCCCCCGTGAAGTCCGCGGAGGACGAGCGCGCTGACCCTGCCGGACTCCCCTGGGCCATCCGCAACCAGAGAGGCGCTCGAGCGGGTCGTCGGGGTCGGTCCGGTCCGAGGCGGGGGCGGGCGCCGCGGCGACGGTCAGCGAGAGATCACAGTCTTCGGACGGGCGCGTCGCGAGGTTGGCGCGAGCCTTGCTCAACTGGCCTGCGCAGGCGCGCGGAACTCCCCGGAACGCGCGCCGTTCCCAGAGGAGAGACGGGGCGGCCTGGCCCGTCGGCCGGCTTGTCAACCTGACAGAGGAGCAACCACATGCGATGCCAGTTCGTCCGCCGGCGCTTCGGGCGCCTCGCGCGCGGGTTCAGTCTGCTCGAGCTCATGGTGGTCATCACCATCATCGGCCTCATCGCGGGGGTGACCTCGGTGGCGGTGCTCGGAGCGCTGCACGAGGCGGAGGTGAAGACCACGCGGGAGTCCCTGCGGGAGACCGGGAACCTGCTCGACCTCTTCGTAGTCCGCCACGGACGCTACCCCACGACCGAGGAGGGTCTCGCCATCCTGGTCAAGGAGAAGCTGGTGAAGAAGGTCCCCGAGGACGCCTGGAAGCGGCCGCTGCTCTACACCGCGGAGCCGGGCGGCTACTCGCTGCGCTCGCTCGGGTCCGACGGGCAGCCGGGGGGCGAGGACCACGCCGCCGACCTCGACGCCAAGGAACTGTGAGAGGTCTGTGGAGGCGTCCCGCCCGCTCTTCTGCCGGAACCAGACCTGTACTTGAGGGAGGCAGGGAGGTCCGTGGTGGCGTCCCAGGAGCACATCCCGGCAACTCCGAGGGAGCCGAAGGCCGGAGTGTCAGCAGTCTTTCCGAAGTGCCGTCCGGAGGACGGACGGTCGTGTCCTGGGAAGAGGCGTGTGGCGGCGTCGGGGGCGGCCAGCCAGAATGGCGCGCATGCCCTCGCAGACGCTCCGACACCTCGTCCCGAACCTCGACGGCTGGGTGCTCTCGCTGAACCAGACGTGGGACCCGGCGCGGCTCGACCACGCGCGGCGGCCCGTGCTCATCGTCCCCGGCTACGGGATGAACTCCTTCATCTACGGCTACCACCCCACGGGCCTCTCGCTGGAGGGCTTCCTGGTCGAAGCGGGGCTGGAGGTGTGGCGGGCGGACCTGCGCGCCCAAGGCGGGTCGAAGTGCGATGGCGGCAGCCTCGACTTCGGGATGGAGGACCTGGCGCTCGCCGACCTTGGTGCCGTCGTGGACGCAGTGCGCGCGCGGACGAAGACGCGTGCCGCCAAGGTGGACGCGCTCGGGGGCTCACTGGGGGGCACGTTGGTGATGGCCCACGCCGTGCTGCGGCCAGACCACGGGCTGGGGACGCTGGTGGTGATGGGCAGCCCGCTGACCTGGATCGACGTGCACCCGCTGGTGCGGTTCACCTTCGCCTCGCCCTGGCTCGCAGGGAAGCTGCCCCTGCGCGGGACGAGGAAGCTCGCGGAGGTCGCGCTGCCGCTGGCGGCGAAGTACGCCCCGCGGCTGCTCTCGGTCTACATGAACCCCGAGCTCACCGACACTCGCGCCGCCCCGCAGATGGTGCAGACCGTCGAGGACCCGGTGCGGACCATGAACAGGCAGATCGCCGAGTGGATCGCCGCGCGGGAGCTGACGCTCCAGGGCGTGAACGTCTCGCAGGGCTTCGCCCGCGTCGAGAACCCGCTGCTCTGCCTGCTCGCGCGGGGCGACGGCATCGTCCGGCCGGCGACGGCGGCGTTCCCCTACCAGCAGAGCGGGGCCTGCGCGAAGAGGTTGGTCGAGGTGGGCACGAGCGGTCCCTCCGTCGCGCACGCCGACCTCTTCGTCTCGCGCATCGCGCAGGAGCAGGTCTTCACCCCCATCCGCGACTGGTTCCTGGAGCAGCAGTAGGTCGCCCGACTCGAGAGAGGCCCATGACCGAACCCCGAACGACGAACCTTCCCGTCGACCCGCAGTTCCCCGACCGCTGGTCTCCGCGCTCCTTCCGGCCCGATCCGTTGAGCCCGGCGGAGGTCGAGACGCTCTTCGAGGCGGCGCGCTGGGCGCCGTCGGCGGCGAACGAGCAGCCCTGGCTCTTCGTCTACGCGAGCACCGAGAGCGGCCTCGCGCGCCTGCGTCCTCTGATCGAGCCGGGCAACCGCGAGTGGGCGGACCGTGCGCCGTTGCTGGTGGTGCTCTTCGCGAGGCGGCGCAATGGCAAGGGAGTCGAGAACCGCTGGTCGGCGTTCGACGCCGGAGCCGCGTGGATGTCGCTGGCGCTGCAGGCGCGCAAGCAGGGCCTCGTCGCCCACGCCATGGGCGGCTTCCTCGAGGAGCCGACTTACGCCGCGCTCGGGGTCGATCGCAGCGACTGGCAGGCCCTCGTGGCCATCGCGGTCGGTCGCCAGGGCGAGCGCAGCCAGCTCAGCGAGCGCCTGGCTGCCCGCGAGGCCCCGAACGGACGCAAGCCACTCCTGGAGATCGCTCGACGCATCGAGTGACAGGCCCCTCGGGCAGCCCGTGCTCCCGCTCCGGCTGTGTGGTATCGGACGCGGCCGCTGCTCCACCAGGGCGGGAAGTTGAATCTTCCCCCTGCCGGGGGGAGAGTGTCCGGCCAGGGCCAGACCGAATCAGCGCACCTTGCAAGTCCACCTCGCGGTGACAGCGCCACGCGAAGGAGAAGCCATGTCCATGTCACGAATCGCAGTTGCATCGTTGCTCTTGGTCGCAGCGCTCGCTGGCTGCGGCGACAGCGCCTCCAAGCCGGAAGTGGCGACCGTCCAGCAGGGCGTGGTCCAGAGCTTCGGGGCGGGGACGTTCATCATCCCCATGGACAACGCCCGGCAGGACACGGGCATGTTCCGGGCGTACGGCCTCGTCTATCGCCTGCTCCAGGGCGGGGTGCCGGTCTCCTGGGCCATCGCGCAGGGCAAGGCCGCGGGTGCCCCCGACTTCACCGTCGCCAGCGGCAGCGTCCGCAACCGCGAGACCAGCGCCGACCTCGCGCTCCCGCAGGTCTACCGCGCCGGATCGTTCGTAGTGGACGGGACCCACGCCGCGGTCGCCGGTCCCATCGTCGACGCCTGGCTCGCCCGCGACACGGTGACCGTGGTCCATGAGGTCACCGCGGGGACGTTCACCGCGGACATCGAGCGCACGCTGACCGCGGCCCCTGCCCCCGCGGTGTTCAACGACGGCTACGGCAACATCGCCTTCGGCTACCTCAACGCTGCGGGCATCCCGGACTCCACCGGTGCTGCTTGGGCAACCTCGTCCCCCGACTTCCTCTCGGAGGCGCAGCTCGCTGGGGCCACCACCACCAACCACTCCGACGGCATCCTGAGCACCGCCCGGAAGTACAGCTTCGTGGCCTCGATGCACTACAACCCCACCGGCGACACCCCCGAGGTGGTGGAGGAGATCCGCTCCTGGCTCACTGCGGGGTCCAACGGCCGCGTGCACGGCTTCTTCCAGTGCGAGGCCGTCGAGACGTTCGAAGCCGCCGCGGGGGGACACTTCGTCTCCACCCAGGGCCTCATCGATGACGGGGCCACGGCCAACACCGCCCAGGTGCTCGTCGCCGACCACCCGATGGTGCAGTTCGACGGCACCTTCACCGTGGACACCGGCGCGGTGGACTCCATCGGCCTCTCGACGGTCGCGGGGAACGCGCTGCACCCGAGTACCCAGCAGCTCATCCGCCGCCAGGGCTCGCCCTCGCCGACGCGCATGGTCTTCCTCTTCGGGAACATCGACGGCGACGTGACCAAGGGCTCGGTGACGCACCTGGCCGGCCACGACTACTCCACCGCCACCCCGGTCAGCACCAACGCGCTCGCCAACGGTGTCCGCGTCTTCTTGAACGCGCTGTTCTACACGGGCACGGGGACCGGTACGCAGCCGCCCCAGCCGACGCTGTCGCTCACCAAGACCGGCCCGGCGGCGACCAACGGCAACTCCATCACCTACACGCTCGCCTACGCGAACACCGGCCCGGGGACGCTCTCGTCCGCAGTGCTGCGCGACGCGCTGCCCACCGGGCTCACCTTCACCTCGGCGACCGGCGGCGGCGTGAACGCTGCCGGCGTCGTGACCTGGGCGCTCGGCGGGCTCGCCGCCGGGGCTACCGGCACCGTGACGGTGACCGCGAGCGTCACGGCCAACGGCACCTACAACAACACCGCGACCCTCACCGGCGTCGTCGGGCTCACCAGCCGGCTGGTCACCAGCAACACGCTGACGACCGTGCGCGACACCACCGCGCCGGGCGCTCCGGCCATCACCACTCCGGTGGCCAGCTCCCGCACCAACGACACCACGCCCACCTTCACCGGCACCTGCGAGACCGGCGCGACGGTCCAGGTTCGCGAGGGGACGACGGTGCTCTGCTCGGCGACGTGCACCGCGGCGGCCTTCTCCTGTGACTCCACGGTGGCGCTGACCGAGGGCAACCACACCGTCACCGCGCGCCAGACCGACCCCGCGGGCAACGTCAGCGCGAACAGCGCGAACCGGACCTTCGCCATCGACCTCACCGCCCCGGCCGCGCCGACCATCACCGCGCCCGCCGCGAACACGACCCTCACCGACTCCACGCCAACGATCTCGGGCGCGTGCGAGACCAACGCCACGGTGGAGGTCCTGGAGGGGACCACCGTGCTCTGCAGCGCGACCTGCGTCGCCTCGGCCTACTCGTGCGACTCCTCGACGCTCGCGGACGGCAGCCACACCGTCACCGCGCGCCAGACCGACGCCGCGGGCAACCTGGGCCCGGCGTCCGCGGGCCGGACCTTCTCCATCGACACCACTGGCCCCACGGCCCCGGTGATCACCACACCCGCCGCGGGCGCGCGGACGGGGGACACCACGCCCACCGTCTCCGGGACCTGCGAGGACGGCACGGTCACGGTCTCCGAGGGTCTGCGCATCCTCTGCACCGCGCCCTGCACCGGCGGGACGTTCACCTGCGACTCGGCGACGCTCACCGAGGGGGCCCACACGGTCGTCGCCGTGGGCACCGACGCCCTGGGCAACGCCGGCCCGGCGAGCGCCGACCGGACGTTCACGGTCGACCTCACCGACCCGCTCGCGCCGACCATCACCACCCCGGCCGGCGGCGCCCGCCTCCGCGACACCACGCCCACCTTCACCGGCACCTGCGAGACGGGCGCGACGGTCCAGGTGCGTGAGGGCACTACGGTCCTCTGCAGCGCCCCCTGCGTCGCCAGTGCGTACTCCTGCGACTCCTCGACGCTCGCCGAGGGCAGCCACACCGTCACCGCGCGCCAGACCGACGCCGCCGGGAACGTGAGCCCGAACAGCGGGACCCGCACCTTCCACGTGGACCTCACCGCGCCCACGGCCCCGGTGATCAGCACGCCCACGGAGGGC
>CAZAIE010000387.1:0-6807 GCA_964485035.1 uncultured Myxococcaceae bacterium
CCCTACGACCGGCCCCGCACCTCAATGAAGGGCTTCGCCTTCTGCCCGGACTGCGAGCGCGAGTACCGGGACCCGCTCGACCGCCGCTTCCACGCCCAGCCGGTCGCGTGTCCCGCGTGCGGCCCCCAGGTCTCGCTGCTCGACGCGGACGGGAGCCTGCTCGCCAAACAAGACAAGGCGCTCTTGGGCGCGCTCGAGGCGCTGCGCCAGGGACGCATCGTCGCGCTCAAGGGGCTGAGCGGGTTCCAGCTGCTCGTCGACGCGTGCAGACCCGACGCCGTGCAGCGGCTGCGCGAGCGCAAGCGCCGCGAGGCCAAGCCCTTCGCGGTGATGTTCCCCGACCTTCCCACCCTGCACCGCCACGCGCCGCTCGACTCGGCGGAGACGCGGGCGCTCACCTCGCCGCAGGCGCCCATCGTCCTCGTCCGGCGCGACCCGCGCTCGACGCTCGCCCCGCAGGTAGCCCCCGAGAACCCGCGCGTCGGCGCGATGCTGCCCTACACCCCGCTCCACGCGCTGCTCCTCTCGGGGTTCGGCGGCCCGCTGGTCTGCACCAGCGGCAACCTCTCCGACGAGCCGATGTGCACCGAGACTGCGGAGGCGCTCGCGCGCCTGCGGGCGATCGCCGACGTCTTCCTGGTCCACGACCGGCCCATCGTCCGCCCGGTGGACGACTCGGTGATCCGCGTGGACGCCGGCCGCACCACGCTCCTGCGCCGGGCCCGCGGCTTCGCGCCCCTTCCCCTGCCCTTCCCCGAGGGCACGACCCCGGTGCTGGCGCTCGGCGCACACCTGAAGAACACCGTGGCCCTCACGGTGGGCGACCAGGTCGTCCTCAGCCAGCACCTGGGCGACCTCGACAGCGCCGAGGGCGCCGCGCTCCAAGAGCGCACGGTCGACGATCTCACCCGCTTCTTCGAGGTGACCCCCGGCGTGGTCGCCTGCGACCTCCACCCGGACTACGCCTCGACGCGCCTCGCGGAGCGGCTCGCCGCCCGCTGGAACGTCCCGCTGGTACGCGTCCAGCACCACCACGCCCACGTGGCCGCGGTCCTCGCCGAGCACCGGCTCACGGGCGAGGTGCTGGGCCTCGCCTGGGACGGCACCGGTCTGGGCGACGACGGCTCGGTGTGGGGAGGAGAGGCGCTGATCTGCGAGGGCGATGTCTACCGGCGCGTGCACCCGCTCCGCCCGTTCCCGCTTCCTGGCGGCGACCTCGCGGCCCGCGAGCCGCGGCGGGTCGCCTTGGGGCTCTTGTTCACGCTGCTCGGCGAGAAGGCCCGCCCCCACGTGGAGGGCTGGTTCCGCTCCCAGGAGCTGGACCTCCTCTTTGCGGCGCTCGCTCGCGGCCTGCACGCTCCACCCTGCACCTCCATCGGCCGGCTCTTCGACGGCGTCGCGGCCTTGTGCGGCCTGCACCCGCGCGCCCAGTTCGAGGGCCAGGCGGCGATGGCGCTGGAGGCCACCGCGGGCGAGCTCACGGTCGCCGACGGCTACCGGCTCCCGGTCGCAGCAGACGGACGCATCGACTGGGAGCCGCTGGTGCGCGCGGTGGTCGCCGACCTCGCGGATGGCGTCCCGGCGGCAAAGGTCAGCGCCCGCTTCCACCTGGGCCTCGCGACGCTCGCAGTCAACCTCGCCCGGCGCAGCGGCCTCGCGCGCGTCGTCCTCGGCGGGGGCTGCTTCCAGAACGAGCGGCTCACCCGGCTCACCAGCGGGCTGCTCGAGGACGCCGGCTTCAAGGTCTTCCGTGCCGAGCGCGTGCCTCCCAACGACGGCGCCATCGCGCTGGGACAGGCCTTGGTCGCCGCCCGGCAGCTCGCCTCGACGCGCAAGGCCTGACCAGCCCCGTCCAGCTTCGGACAACCTCCGGCTTCGCCGTTCCCGGCCCGTTTTCGCGCTGGTCTTCTTGGCCTAACTCGTGCATGTAGGCGCCGCCCACACAACGGAGACCTGCCTTCTGAAGACCGTCGAAGCCCACTTCCCTCTGAGCCAGTTTCCCGGCCCCTGCGTTGGCGCCTTCCGAGGCGAGCAGCGGCCTGCGCGGGGTGCGTCGTCGCTTTCGCACGCACACCCCCGGATTGGTTCGTGAAAAGTCGGCGGCAGGCCTGCTCGTTCGAGCCCTGGAGGAGCACCACATGACGCAGCCCCGCGGAATCGGTTCGGAGTCCCTGGAAGCCATCCTGTCGAGCCTGAAGCAGTTCGCGGCGCGCGAGCTGCCGCTGAGCTTCAAGCTGAAGGCCGACCACGCCGAGGAGTTCCCGGCGGAGATCATCCAGCAGCTCATGGGCCCGGAGATCGGCCTGCACCTCATCTACATCCCCGAGGACTGCGGCGGCCTGGGCGGCGGGGCGTACGACATCTACCGCGTGAGCGAGACCATGGCCGGCATCGACCTCGGCCTGGCGACGGCGTTCCTCGCGGTCTCGCTCGGCCTCGACCCCATCGTGGTCGGCGGCACGCCGGAGCAGAAGCAGCAGTGGATGGGCCGCGTCGCCGCCGAGGGGCTGCTGGTCGCCTACGGCGTCACCGAGCCCACCGTGGGCAGCGACCTGGGCGCGCTCAAGAGCAAGGCGGTCCGCTTCGAGAAGGACGGCAAGACCTGGTACCGCATCAACGGGTCGAAGCAGTTCATCACCAACGGCGGGGTGGCGCACTTCTACACCATCCTCGCCGCCACCGACGCCGGCCCCACCTTCTTCATCGTCGAGAAGGGCACGCCCGGCCTGTCCGCGAGCAAGCCCGAGGACAAGCACGGCATCCGCATGTCCAACACCTGCGCGCTCACGCTGGAGGACGTCGAGGTCCCCGCGGAGAACGTGGTGGGCGGCGTCGAGGGCAAGGGCCTGGCGCAGGCGCAGCAGGTGTTCGGCTACACCCGCCTCATGGTCGCGGCCTTCGGCCTGGGCGCCGGTGACGCCGCACTCGCCAAGGCCATCGCCTACGCCAAGGAGCGCGCGCAGGGCGGGAGCCTCCTCGCCGAGAAGCAGGCCTTCACCCACAAGCTGCTGGTGCCGAACGCGGTGCGGCTGGCCGCGGCGCGCGCGTACATCGAGATGGTCGCGCAGCGCCTCGACACCGGCTCGGAGGACCTGCAGACCGAGGGCGCGGTGGCCAAGCTCTGCGCCACCGAGGCCGGCAGCACCGCGGCCGAGGCGGCCATCCAGGCGCACGGCGGCTACGGCTACACCCGCGAGTACGAGGTGGAGAAGATCAAGCGCGACGTGCGCATCACCACCATCTACGAGGGCACCAGCGAGATCATGCAGTGGACCATCGCGCGCGACCGCTGGCGCACGCACCTGCAGTCGCAGGGCGCCTTCTACCAGAAGATGGCCGACGAGCTGACCGCCCTGCACGCCCGCGCCCCGCAGGCCGGGGCCAACGTGGCGGCGCTGGCGGTGCGCTCGCTGCGTGAGCTGTTCGAGAAGGCCCGCGCCAACCGGCTCACCCGGCACCAGCACGTGCTCTTCCGCCTGGGCGAGCTGGCGATGCAGGCCGAGACCGCCGCGAACCTCTGCAAGGCGGTGGTCGAGGAGACCGTGCGCGGCCCCCGCCCCGCGCCCGAGCTGCACCGCGCCATGGCCCGTGTCTACGCGCGCGAGTCGGCGGCCAACGTCGCCCACGAGGGGCTGCTCTGGCTGCGCGGCTGCGACCTCAAGGACGACCTGGCCTCGCTCGAGCGCAGCCTGCTGACCCGCGAGATCCACGAGGCCTTCTCCGGCCACATGAATGACCTCGACCTGTTGGCCAAGGGCCTCTGCGCCCCCGAGGCCAAGCAGGGCTGAGGCGCCGTCCAGAACCGCAGTGAACGTCGGGGCACGCCCCGGCAGTGCAGGCCCAAGGCAACCGAGGCAACACGACTATGGAACGCGAAGATCTCCTGGTGGACCCGGCGCAGCGTGCAGTGGCGGTGGTGGGCGTGTCGGCCATCCTCCCCGACGCCCCCGACGCGAACGCCTTCTGGCAGAACGTCCTCACCGGCCGCAACAGCATCACCGAGGTCCCGCCCGACCGCTGGAACCCGGCTGACTACTGGGACCCCGACCCCGCTGTGCCGGACAAGACCTACTGCAAAATCGGCGCGTTCGTCCGCGGCTTCCGCTTCGACTCCACCCGCTTCCGCATCCCGCCGCGCGTCGCCGCGGCGATGGACCCCAGCCAGCAGTGGATGCTGGCGAGCGCCCGCGAGGCGCTGGCGGACGCCGGGCACCCCGACAAGGGCAGCCTCGACCCGGCGCGCACCGGCGTCATCCTCGGCAACGCGCTGGGTGGCGAGGTGCACGAGTTGACCTCGATGCGCGCCATGCTGCCGCTGGTCGTCCGCGCCCTGGAGGAAGTGCCCGAGTTCCAGGGCCTGCCCGCCGATGTCCGCGCCGCGCTGGCCAAGGGCATGCTCGCCCGCACCGGCAGCCGGCTCCCGCCCATCACCGAGGACAGCATGCCGGGTGAGTTGGGCAACGTCATCGCCGGGCGGGTGACCAATGCCCTCGACCTGGGGGGCATGAACTTCACCGCCGACGCCGCCTGCGCCAGCTCCCTCGCCGCGCTCCAGGCGGGCATCTCCGCGCTGGTCCTGGGCCAGATCGACTCCTTGGTGGCCGGCGGCGTGGACCGCTCGATGGGCCCGGCGACCTACGTGAAGTTCTGCAAGATCGGCGCGCTGTCCCCCGACGGCAGCCGCCCCTTCGACGTCGGCGCCAACGGCTTCGTCATGGGAGAGGGCTGCGTCGCGCTGGTGCTCAAGCGGCTCGCCGACGCCGAGCGGGCGGGCGACCGCATCTACGCCGTCATCCGCGGCATCGGTGGAGCCAGCGACGGCAAGGGCAAGGGCATCACCGCCCCCAACCCCGCCGGCCAGGTACTGGCCATCCAGCGCGCCTACGAGCAGGCCGGCGTGCCCGCGACCACCATCGGGCTGGTCGAGGCCCACGGCACCTCGACGCGCGTGGGTGACGCCGCCGAGGCAGAGAGCCTGGCCCGCTTCTTCTCCGGCTCGGGTCTGCCGCCGAGGAGCGTGGCGCTGGGCTCGGTGAAGTCGCAGATCGGCCACCTCAAGAGCGCCGCCGGCGCCGCCGGGCTGCTCAAGGCCGTCCTCGCGCTGCACCACAAGGTGCTGCCGCCCACCATCAACGTGCGGGAGCCGAACCCGGCCATCCCGTTCGACCGGGTGCCGTTCTTCCTCAACCACCAGGCCCAGCCCTGGGAGCGTCCGGCGAGCGCCCCGCGGCGCGCTGCGGTGAGCTCGTTCGGCTTCGGCGGCACCAACTTCCACGTGGTCCTCGAGGAGCACGTGCCCGGGCTGCTCACCAAGCCGCGCAGGTCCACCGTCGACGTGAAGGAGAACCTCGTGAAGACGCCGGACAAGGGAATGCTGTGCCTGGGGGCGGGTGACGCGGCCGGGCTGGGTGCGAAGCTGAACCAGGCCCTGGCCGCGGCGCGCTCCGGGCAGGCTCCAGCCGCTTCGGTGAAGGCGGCGGACCTCGCCGCCCCCGAGCGCCTGGTCATCTCCTACGGCGACGCGCGCGACTTCGCCGAGAAGGCGGAGAAGGCGCTGGCCTCGCTCGACACCCGCGACCCGCGGGTGTGGAAGGCACTGCGCCTGAAGAGCATCTTCCGCGGCTCGGGCCCCGCGCCCAAGACCGCCTTCCTGTTCCCCGGCCAGGGCTCGCAGTACGTGGGCATGCTGGCGCGGATGCGGGAGACCGAGCCGGTGGTCCGCGACACCTTCGCCGAGGCCGACGCGGTGATGGAGGGCAAGCTGCCCCGCCTGCTCACCTCCTACGTCTACGACTCCGGCGACCCGGCGAAGGCCGACCTCGCGCTGCGCGACACCCAGGTCTGCCAGCCGGCGATGCTCGCCGCCGACCTCGCGCTGATGCGCCTGCTCGGCCAGCACGGCATCGAGCCGGACATGGTCATCGGCCACAGCCTGGGCGAGTACGCGGCGCTGGTGGCGGCGGGGGCCATGCCCTTCGCCGACGCGGTGCTCGCGGTCTCGGCGCGGGCCAAGGAGATGGCCAGCGTCAGCATCGCAGACAACGGCCGCATGGCGTCCATCTTCGCACCCGAGGCGCAGGTCCGTGAGGTGCTGGACGCGGCCGAGGGCTACGTGGTGGCGGCGAACATCAACAGCCGCAACCAGACCGTCATCGGGGGCGCAACCGCGGCGGTGGAGCAGGCGGTGAAGCGCTTCGAGGCGATGGGCGTGAAGGCCGTCTTCCTGCCCGTCTCGCACGCCTTCCACACCGAGATCGTCGCGCCCGCGAGCGGGCCGCTGCGCAAGGTGCTGAGCCGGCTGAACCTGACCGCGCCGGCGCGCCCGCTGGTGAGCAACGTCACCGGCGAGCTGTACCCGACCGGCGCCGACGCGCGGGAGAAGATGCTCGACCTGCTCGCCCGGCAGATCGCCTCGCCGGTGCAGTTCGTGCGCGGCCTGGAGACCCTCTACAAGATGGGCGCCCGGCTCTTCGTGGAGATCGGCCCGAAGAAGGTGCTGGCCTCGTTCGCCGAGGACGTCCTGGGCGAGAAGGGCGACGTCATCGCCTTCCCCACCAACCAACCCAAGAAGGGCGACGTGGAATCCTTCCAGGAGGCGCTGGCCGCGCTCTACGCCGCCGGCCTGGGCCGCGTCGCCGCAGCCCCCGTCGCAACCCGCATCCCCGAGGTGAGCAGCATGAGCCGCACCGACGACCGCAGCCCGATGGCCCCTCCTGCACCCGGCCGCGAGGCCGGCTACCAGGAGCTGGGCCAGATGTTCGCGGCCTTCCTGGAGACGGGCTTCGGCGCGTACCAGAAGCACTTCGG
>CAZAIE010000388.1:0-6451 GCA_964485035.1 uncultured Myxococcaceae bacterium
CTTCTCGGTGCCCACGAAGAGCACGTCGTGCCGGTTGGGTGCGCGGGTGAGCAACTCCTCCGCGAGCGCGATGCCCGGGAAGAGGTGCCCGCCCGTCCCGCCTCCGGCGATCACCATCTTCATCGCGAGCCTCCGGTCTGTGGCCGCAGGAATCCGCCGCTGCCCTGGCCAATGGAGAGCAAGAGGCCGGTCGCCGCGAGGCACACCACCATCGAGCTGCCGCCGTAGCTCAGGAACGGGAGGGTGAGGCCCTTGGTGGGGAGCATCCCCATGGCCACCGCCATGTTCACTACCGCCTGCACGCCCAGGAGCACGGTGAGCCCGAGCGCGAGGTAGGCCCCGAAGGGCTCGCTGGCGTTGAGCACCGCACGGAACCCGCGCCAGACCACCACCGCGTAGAGGGCGATCACCAACCCCACCCCGACCAGCCCCAGCTCCTCGCCGATGATGGAGAAGATGAAGTCGGTGTGCGCCTCGGGCAGGAAGAACAGCTTCTGCCGGCCATCCCCCAGGCCCAGCCCCGTGACCCCGCCCGAGCCGATGGACATCAACGACTCGGCGATCTGGTAGCCCACGTCGTGGCGATGGGCCCAGGGGTCCAGGAAGGCGGTGATGCGCTTCATCCGGTACGGGGAACTCGCCACCAGGTGGTACAGCACCGGCAGCGCGAGCAGCAACGAGCCGACCAGGTAGCTCACCTTGGTGCCCGCGGCGAAGAGCAGCGCGAAGAGGATGAGCCCCATCGACACCGCGGTGCCGAAGTCGGGCTCGGCCAGGGCGAGCAGCACCAGCACCCCGGTGATGATGCAGTGGGGCAGGAAGCCGACGGAGAACTCCTTCACCTTCTCGCGCTTCTTCGCCAGCGAGTAGGCGAGGTACACGACCAGCGCGAGCTTCCCCAGCTCGGCGGGCTGGAGCGAGAAGCCGGGCAGGCGGATCCACCGGCGCGCGCCGCCCGCGGTGGTTCCCACCCCGGGGATGAGCACGGCGATCAGCAGGGCGATGGCCACCAGCAGCGCCGGGTATGCGAGGTACGCCAGCCGCCGGTAGCCCAGCTTCAGGGCGGCGATGCACCCGCCGATGCCCAGCGCGAACGCGACGACCTGGCGCTTCAGGTAGAACGCCGCGTCGCCGTTGCGGGTCGCGGCCGAGACGGCCGAGGAGCTGTAGACCATCACCAGGCCGAGCGCGCACAGCGCCAGCACCGCGGCGAGCAGCACCACGTCGATGTTCTTGCCGACGCGCAGTCCGGGGCTGGTCCCCGGGGATGTGCCGGTCCGATCCATGGGCTCCTAGCCGTTCCCCGCGAAGGCGAAGCCGGGCAACGCCTTCACCAGGGACTTGAAGACCTCACCCCGCTCCTCGAAGTTCTTGAACTGGTCGTACGAGGCGCACGCCGGCGAGAGCAGCACCACGTCGCCGGCCACCGCGTGCTGGTGCGCGAACCGCACCGCGCCGGCGACGTCGAGGCAGTCCACCACCTCGCAGCGGCCCTGGTAGGCGGCCTTCACCTTCGGGGCGTCCTCGCCCACGGTGAGCACCGCCTTCACCCTGCCCGCGGAGGCCTCGACCATCGGCGCGTACGGCGTCCCCTTCCCGCGCCCGCCGGCGATGAGCCAGATGTTCTTGGGAAAGGCCTTGAGCGCGACGATGGTCGAGTCGACGTTGGTGCCCTTGGAGTCATTGATGTACTCGACCCCCTTCACCGTGCCGGCGTACTCGATGCGGTGCGCGAGGCCCGGATAGGCGTCCAGCCCCTCCTGGATCCGCTCGGCGGGAACGCCGCCGAGGCGCGCCGCGAGGACCGCCACCATCGCGTTGTCCACGTTGTGGTCGCCGCGCAGCGAGCGGTTGCGGACGAAGTAGCGCTCCGCCCCCGCCCCCGCCCCCACGTCCACGTGCATCACCTTGCCGTCCCAGCGCGCGGCGCGCGGGGCGGCAGGGCCGAAGCCGAAGCTGAAGGGCTGGCACCGTTCCCCGGCGATCATGCTGCGCGTCGCCGGGTCGCGGGCGTTGATGACCCCGAAGTCCTCGGCGGTCTGGTTCATGAAGATGCGCTTCTTCGCCGCCCCGTAGGCCGCGTGGTCGGGGTAGCGGTCCACGTGGTCGGGGGTGAGGTTGGTGACGCACGCCACCTTCGGGCGCAGCGTCTCGATGCCCTCGAGCTGGAAGCTGGACAGCTCGCACACCACGCAGTCCCAGTGGCCGCCGGTGAGGACTGCCTCGGACAGGGGGCGCCCCAGGTTCCCGCCGGTGAAGGTCCGCATCCCGGCCTTCTCGCAGAGGCAGCCGGTGAGCGCGGTGGTGGTGCTCTTGCCGTTGGTCCCGGTGATGCCCAGCAGTGGGCCGTCGAGGAAGCGGCTGGCGAGTTCCACTTCGCCCACCACGTGCACCCCCGCCTCGCGGGCCTTCTGGATGGCCGGCAGCGCGAGCGGCACCCCGGGGCTCACCACCATCAGGTCGGTGTCGCGGAAGACGCGCTCGTCGTGCGGGCCGCAGACCAGGGTGACGTCGAGCGAGCGCAGCGTGCGCGCCGCCTCGCCCAGCTCCTTCTCCGGCCGCTTGTCGGCCGCGGTCACCCGCGCGCCCTGGCGCACCGCCAGCGCCGCGGCGCCGACGCCGCTGCGCGCCAGGCCCACCACCAGCACCCGCTTGTTCTTGAGGTCGTAGCTCATCGCAGCTTGAGACTCGCCAGCGCGACGCCGGCGAGGAGGATGGAGGTGATCCAGAACCGGACGATGATCTTGGGCTCGGCCCAGCCGGCGAGTTCGTAGTGGTGGTGGATGGGCGCGCGCAGGAACACCCGCTTCCCGGTGCGCTTGAACCAGAAGACCTGGACCATCACGGACAGCGTCTCCATGAGGAAGACGCCGTGGAGGATGGCGGAGGCCACCTCGTTCTTGGTGAGGATGGCGAGGCCACCCAGCGCCCCGCCGATGGCCAGCGACCCGAGGTCGCCCATGAAGACCGAGGCCGGGTAGGAGTTGTACCAGAGGAACGCCATGCCCGAGCCGGCCAGCGCCGCGGCGAAGACCGCTAGCTCCACCGCCGCTGGGATGTGGGGCACGTAGAGGTAGTCGGCGAGATAGATGAGCGTCCCCGCCTTGGGGACGAGCAGCGAGGCGCCCGCGACGTACGCGAGCACGGTGAAGGTAGTGGACGAGACGATGGACGGGCCGATGGCCAGGCCGTCCAGGCCGTCGGTGAGGTTCACGGCATTCGAGGTGCCCACCACCACGATCCACGCGAAGGGCAGGTAGAGCCAGCCCATGTCCCAGTTCACGGCGCGGGTCGCCACGAACGGGAAGGTGAGGTGCGCGTCGATGGCGAACGGCCACGCCCAGCCCTTGGTGGGCTCGAGGTTGATGGCGAAGGCGACGAGGAAGAAGAGCGTCTGCAGAGCCATCTTCGCCTTGCCGTTGAGCCCCTTGGAGTTGCGCTTGGAGAGCTTGAGCCAGTCGTCCAAGAAGCCAGTGAACCCGAAACCCAGGAACAGCGTCAGTGCGGTCCAGACGTAGCGGTTGGTGAGGTCGGCGAACAGGAGCGTCGCCACCACCGTGCAGAGCAGGATGATGGCCCCGCCCATGGTGGGCGTCCCGGCCTTCTTCTTGTGCGTGTCCGGCGTGTCGTCGCGCACGTTCGAACTGCCGTGCTGCGCCTCGCGGAGCCGGCGGATGAGGAACGGGCCCACCACCATGCCCAGCACCAGCGAGAGGATCGCCGCGGAGATGATGCGGAAGGAGGGGTAGCGGAAGACGTTGAAGAGCGCGAACTTGCCCGCCAACGGGTACAGGAACAGGTAGAGCATCTAGTGGACACCGCCCTTCTCGCCCGTCAGCGCCTCGACGACGCGCTCCAGCCGGGTGCCCCGACTCCCCTTGACCAGCACCACGTCGTTGGACTTCAGCTGCGACCGCAAGAACTCCACGGCGGGCTCGACGCGGTCGGTCGCCTGCACCCAGCACGCCCGCGACCCCAGCGCTGGAGCCGCGGCCTCGTGGATGGCACGCGCCCGCGGACCGAACGAGACCAGGGCCTGCACGCCCTCGGCGACGGCCCGCTCGCCCATCTCCCGGTGCAGCGCGGCCTCGTCAGCGCCCAGCTCCAGCATGTCGCCCAGCACCGCCACGCAGCGCCGTCCGGCTGCGAGGTCCCGAAGGGTGCGCAGCGCGGCAGCCATCGACGAGGGGTTGGCGTTGTAGCAGTCGTCGAGGACCGTGATGCCCCCCGGCGCCTCGTGCAGCGAGAGCCGGTGGGCCCAGGGACGCGCGGCCTCGAGTCCGGCCACGCACTGCTCGGGGCTGCAGCCGAGCGAGACGCCCATGGCGAAGGCGCCGCACGCGTTCACCGCGTTGTGCGCACCCACGAAGGCCGAGCGCACGGTGTAGGTCGCGCCCTTCCAGCCGATGCGCAGCAGCAGGCCATGGGCATCGTGCGAGGCGATCTCGAGCAGCCGGACGCGGGCGTCGGCACAAGCCCCGTAGAAGAGCACCTCGCGGCCGCAGGCCGAGGCCCGGGCGCGCACGAGCGGGTCGTCGCCGTTCGCGATGGCCAGGCCGTCCTTCGAGAGCCCGCCCCAGATCTCCGCCTTGGCCGCCGCCACCGCGTCGATGGTCCCCAGGCCCTCGAGGTGGGCGGGCGCCACCAGCGTGACCTGGGCCACCTGCGGCTCGGCGATGGCCGAGAGACGCGCCAGCTCGCCAGGGTGGTTCATCCCCATCTCGACGATGGCCGCGGTGTGCCGGGACTCCAGCCGCAGGAGCGTCAGCGGAACGCCGATCTCGTTGTTGAGGTTGCCCTCGGTCTTCAGCGCCGGGCCGCGCGCCTCGAGGATGGCGCCGATCATCTCCTTGGTCGTGGTCTTGCCGTTCGACCCGGTGATGGCGCCCAGAGGCCGCGAGAAGCGACGACGGTGGTGCCGGGCGAGCCGACCCAACGCCACGAGCGTGTCGTCGACCTCCAGCAGCGGTAGCCCGGCGACCGCCCGGGTTCCCCGGCGGACCACGGCCGCGGCCGCCCCCGCCGCAGCGGCCTTGTCGAGCAGGTCGTGGGCGTCGAAGGTCTCGCCCTTGAGCGCCACGAAGAGCGACCCCGGGCCGAGCGTGCGGGTGTCGGTCGAGACCGCGGTCACGCGCTCCGGCAGCGCGCCGGTCGTCGTCCCGCCGGTCGCGGTCAGCAGCTCCTCGCGGGTGAAGGTCGCGCTCACGGGGTCACCCCCAGCGCGCGGCGCGCTTCTTCCCGGTCGTCGAAGTGGTGCTTGGTGGTCCCGACGATCTGGTAGTCCTCGTGGCCCTTGCCGGCGAGCAGGACCACGTCCCCGGGGCGGGCCAGGCCGATGGCCAGATCGATGGCCTTGCGGCGGTCCGCCTCGACGTGCTGCTCCCTGACGCCTCCGCGGGCCACTCCCGGGAGGATGGCCTCGATGATCGCCTGCGCGTCCTCGGTGCGGGGGTTGTCGCTGGTCACCACGACGATGTCACTGCCCCGGGCCGCGGCCTCGCCCATGAGCGGACGCTTGCCCTGGTCGCGGTCGCCGCCGCAGCCGAACATGGTGATCAGCCTGCCCTTGGTGAGCGGCCGCAGCGCCGCCAGCGCGCGGGCGAGCGCGTCGTCCGAGTGGGCGTAGTCGACGAAGACGTTGATGCCGCGGGCGCTGACGCGCTCGAGGCGGCCGGGGACGTTCTCGAGCGCCTCGATGCCGCGCAGCACGTCCTTCAGGTCGAACGCGGCGCCGAGCACGAGTCCCGTCGCGGTGAGGATGTTCTCCAGGTTGTGGCCGCCGACCAGCGCGGTCCGGAACGGGGCCTCGCCCCGCGGCGTGACCAGCGTGCCGGACATCCCGTCGATGGTGGTGACCGCGTCGCGGACGTGGAGGTCGGCCACGGTTCCGCGCGACGAGAAGCCCCAGGCAGTGCGCCCCTCCCGGCCCAGCTCGTCGAGCAGCCGCAGGCCGAAGGGGTCGTCCGCGTTCACCGTGGCCGGCCCGGCGAGCAGCTCGAAGAACAGCCGGCGCTTCGCCGCGAAGTAGCCCTCCATGTCGCCGTGGTAGTCGAGGTGGTCGCGGGTGAGGTTGGTGAACGCCGCGCTGGTGTAGCTCAGCCCGTGGACGCGGTCCTGCGCCAGCGCGTGGCTGGAGACCTCCATCACCACCGAGGTCGTGCCGGCGTCCTTCATCTGCGCCAGGAGCTCCTGTAGCGCGGTGCTCTCGGGCGTGGTGTTCGGAGCTGGGACCTCGCGGCCCGCGAAGCGGTAGTTCACCGTGCCCACGACGCCGGGGCGCTCGCCCGCGGCGGCGAGCATCGCCTCGACGAGGTAGGTAGTGGTCGTCTTCCCGTTGGTCCCGGTGACGCCCAGCAGGCTCATCGCGTTGGCGGGCCGGCCCCAGAAGTTCGCCGCCGCGGTGGCCATGGCCCGGCGCCCCGCCTCGACCTGGAGCACCTGGACGCCCGCG
>CAZAIE010000388.1:6461-6806 GCA_964485035.1 uncultured Myxococcaceae bacterium
GCAGACGACGGCCACGGCGCCGCGGGAGGCCGCATCGCGCGCGAAGGCCGCCCCGTCCGCCCGCGCCCCGCCGAGGGCGAAGAAGAGCGTGCCCGGTGCGGCCTGGCGCGAGTCGCAGGTCACACGGGCAATCTCCGGGTCGCCCGCAGGCCCCGCGAGCTGCCGCGCCTCCACTCCCGCCATGACCTCCGTGAGCCTCATCCGCTTCCTTTCCACACGCTGCCTCTGCAACCCCGCTGCCGCCCTGCAACTCCGCGAAAACCCTTGCCCTGCCGTGCCGGCGTGTCCCGGCGGACGCGCTAGAGCTTCGACTCCAGCCGCACCGCCCCCGGCAGGGACCACCAC
>CAZAIE010000389.1:0-6803 GCA_964485035.1 uncultured Myxococcaceae bacterium
CTGGCACGGACGCAACCCCGGGCCCGCGAACCAGCGCCCTGGCTCCGAACCACGTCGCCGCGGCGCTGGACCGGGCGACGGCTTGCGGCGACCACGCGACGCGCACCGCCGAGGAGTCCCTGGCGCCGCTCCGCCCGGAGGGCTACTCGCCCACCCGGAGCCGCCACCTGGAAGCCGGGAGCGGCGCCGCCCTTTGGTCGCTCTCGAACTGGGCCCCCCTCCCTGCGGAGCTGCGGCTGTCCCGGGAGGCGGGCGAGCTGCAGCTACGCCTGCGGCTCGAGAGCGGGGACGACGAGGTCGTGGTGTTCCGGCTGGCCGAGGCCGGGCGGACGTGGCTCGCAGGGGTGGAGCTGCTCCCTGCCCGCCCCGGCCGGTTGCGCGCGCTGGCGCTCACCGGTGCCGCGAGCGTCTCGGGCCACGCCCTCTACCGGCTCGAGGGACTCTCGGAGCTCGACCTCACGACGCCGCTGGCGAACCTCCTCGGCGCCCGGGCGATCAAGGCCATCGAGCGGGGCGAGCTCGACCGCGCCGAGAGCGACCTGCGGGAGGCCGTCGGCCTGGACCCGCAGAACGCCACCGCGCACTACAACCTGGCGTGCACGCTCGCGCTCGCGGAGCGGCTGGACGAGGCGCTGCTGTCGCTGGGGCGCGCGGTCGAGCTCGCGCCCGCCGAGCTCTTGCCCCTGGCGGCGACGGACCCCGACCTCGCCGCCCTGCGGGGGCGGGTGGAGTTCCAGCTGATGGTCGAGCCCCGGATGCCGGGACGGGAGCGGTAGCCCCCCCCGGGACTGGCTAGAGGAAGGTGGGGTCGAAGGCGTGCGGGAGCAGCTCGGCGATGGTGTGGACCACGCGCTCGCGCCCCCCGGTCATCGCCACCGGCATGTCCGGGCCGCCGAACTCGGCCAGCACCTGGCGACACATCCCGCAGGGCGGACAGGGGCGCTTCCCCGCCGCGATGGCGCAGGCCACGATGCGCTCCTCGCCGCTGGCCACCGCGTTCCCGATGGCGTTGCGCTCGGCGCAGATGGTGAGGCCGTACGAGGAGTTCTCGACGTTGCAGCCCACGTAGATGCGGCCGGAGGCGCCCAGGACCGCCGCGCCCACCTTGAACTTCGAGTAGGGAGCGTAGGCACGCTCGCGGACCTCGCGCGCCAGTCGGAGCAGCTCGGGCCAGTCGATGCGGGGAGGCTTGGAGGGGGCAGGTCGCCGTTTCATGGCCCGACTGTACTTCACGGCGACCCGCCTTCAAGTTCCTGGCCTCAGGCCCGCGCCACCCGCTCGAACACCAGCGCTTCGCCGCCCTCCCCCACCCGCGCCTCGAGCCGGTCGCCCGGGGCCACCTCGCCCGCGAGGATGCGCATGGCCAGCGGGTCCTGCACGAAGCGCTGGATGGCCCGCTTCAGCGGCCGCGCCCCGTAGACCGGGTCGTACCCGTGGTCCCCCAGGAAGCGGCGGGCGTCCTCCGAGAGCGTCAGCTCCATCCGCTTCTCGGCGAGCAGCCGGCGCAGGCGCCCGAGCTGGATGTCGACGATGCGGGTGACGTGCTCGCGGCCCAGCGCCTCGAAGAGCACCACCTCGTCCACGCGGTTGAGGAACTCCGGGCGGAACTCCTGGCGCAGCGCCTCCATCACCTCGCGCTTCACGGTGGGGGTGAGCCCCTCGCCGCGCGCCATCGCCTCCTGGATGAGCTGGCTGCCGATGTTGGAGGTGAGGATGAGCACCGAGTTGCGGAAGTCCACCGTCCGGCCCTGGCCGTCGGTGAGCCGCCCGTCGTCGAGGATCTGCAGGAGCACGTTGAAGACGTCCCGGTGCGCCTTCTCGATCTCATCGAAGAGGATCACCGCGTAGGGCCGCCGCCGCACCGCCTCGGTGAGCTGGCCGCCCTCCTCGTAGCCCACGTACCCGGGCGGAGCGCCGATGAGGCGGGCCACGGAGTGCTTCTCCATGTACTCGCTCATGTCGATGCGGACCATGGCGGCCTCGTCGTCGAAGAGGAACTCCGCCAGCGCCCGGGCGGTCTCCGTCTTCCCCACGCCGGTCGGCCCCAGGAACATGAACGAGCCGATGGGCCGATTGGGGTCCTGCAGGCCGCTGCGCGCCCGCCGCACCGAGTTGGAGACGGCGACGATGGCGTCCCGCTGCCCCACCACTCGCTCCCCGAGCCGCTCCTCCATCTTCACCAGCTTCGCCAGCTCGGCCTCCATCAGCTTCACCACCGGGATGCCGGTCCACTTCGAGACCACCTCGGCGACGTCCTCGGAGTCCACCTCCTCCTTGAGCATCCGCTGCTTGCCCTGCAGCTCGACCAGGCGCGCCTGCGCCGCCTCGACCTCCTTCACCAAGTGCGGAATGCGCCCGTAGCGCAGCTCCGCCGCCTGCGCGAGGTTCCCCTCCCGCTCCGCCCGCTGCTGCGCCTCGCGCGCGTCCTCGAGCAGCCCCTTGGCCGCGTGGATCGCCTTGATCGCCGCCTTCTCCGCGTCCCAGTGCGCCTTGAGCGTGGCGAACTCGGTGTTCAGCTCGGAGATCTCCTTCTCCACCTTCCCCAGCCGCTCCCGCGAGACCGGGTCGGTCTCCTTCTTCAGCCCCTCCCGCTCGATCTCGAGCTGCAGCACCCGCCGCCGCACCTCGTCCAGCTCGGTGGGCATGGAGTCGATCTCGATGCGCAGCCGGCTCGCCGCCTCGTCCACCAGGTCGATGGCCTTGTCGGGCAGGAACCGGTCGGAGATGTACCGGTGCGACAGCGTCGCCGCCGCCACCAGCGCCCCGTCCTGGATCCGCACCTTGTGGTGGCTCTCGTACCGCTCCTTGAGCCCGCGCAGGATGGAGATTGTGTCGGCCACCGTGGGCTCGCCCACCAGCACCGGCTGGAAGCGGCGCTCCAGCGCCGGGTCCTTCTCGATCTTCTTGCGGTACTCGTCGAGCGTCGTCGCCCCGATGCAGTGCAGCTCACCGCGGGCCAGCGCCGGCTTGAGCATGTTCCCGGCGTCCATTGCGCCCTCGGCGTTGCCCGCGCCCACGATGGTGTGCAGCTCGTCGATGAAGAGCACCACCGCCCCGTCGGCCTGGGCGATCTCCTTGAGCACGCCCTTCAGCCGGTCCTCGAACTCGCCGCGGTACTTGGTGCCCGCGACCAGGGCGCCCAGGTCGAGCGAGACCAGCCGCTTGTCCTTCAGCGACTCCGGGACGTCGCCCTCGACGATGCGGCGCGCGAGCCCCTCGACGATGGCGGTCTTGCCCACGCCCGGCTCGCCGATGAGCACCGGGTTGTTCTTCGTGCGCCGGGAGAGCACCTGCACCGTCCGGCGGATCTCCTCGTCCCGGCCGATGACCGGGTCGAGCTTGCCGCTGCGGGCGAGCTGGGTGAGGTCCTTGGTGTACTTCTCCAGCGTCCGGTACTGCGCCTCCGCCTCCTGGCTGGTGACGCGGGCGCCGCCCCGCAGGCCCTGCAGCGCAGCGAGGAGCCGGTCGCGGTTCGCCCCCAGGGACCGCAGCGCCTCGCCCACGCCCGCCTTCTCGCCGGTCATCGAGAGCAGCAGGTGCTCGGTGGAGACGTACTCGTCCTTCAAGGCCTTGGCCTCGTCCTCGGCGCGGTCGAGCACCTTGAGCAGCCGCTGGCCCAAGAACCCCTCGGTCCCCTCCACCGAAGGAATCCGACGGAGCTCGTCTTCGATGCGCGAGTTGAGCAGCCCCAGGTCGGCCCCCACCTTCTGCAGCAAGGGACTGGCGATGCCGTCCTTCTGCTCCAGCAGGGCGAGCGCGAGGTGCTCGGGCTCCAGCGCCTGGTGGTTCCTGCGGCGCGCCAGCCCCTGAGCCTCCTGGATCGCCTCCTGGGCCTTCAGCGTGAACTTGTCCAGACGCATGGCCTTCCTCCTCCGACACCCCCCCTGGCGACGACGCGTAACCTAAGGGTCTCCAGGCACTTGGCAAGCCTGCCGGCCCAGCGGGCTCCCTCCCTGCCACCACGCCCCATCCCCCGGCCAGGGGACTTCCTCCCTTCGAAATGCAACTACACTGAGTGCACTCGAACACTCCAAGAGGCACACCATGGACCGAGGCATCGACGAGACGATCTTCCAGCGCCTCGCCGAGTTCTCGCCCGTGGGCATGGTGGTGCACGCCGAGGCGGTCATCCGCTGGGCGAACGACGCCGCGGCGCGGACCGTCGGGCTGGAGAAGGGCTCGGAGCTGGTGGGCCGCCCGGTGATCGAATTCGTCGCTCCCCGGTCGCGTGGGCTGGTCGCCGAGCGGGCGCGGCACCTGCTCGCCACCGGCCAGTCGCTTCCCGGTGCGGAGGAGTGGTTCCTCCACCGCGACGGCCGCGAGGTCCCGGTCGAGGTCGACACGGCGCTCGTCGGCGAGCGGATGGTCCTGGTCGTCATCCGCGACGTGTCCACGCGCAAGCGGGCCGAGGAGCGCTATCGCGCGCTCTTCGACGACGTCCCGGTGGGGGTCTGGGAGGAGGACCTCTCGGGGGTGAAGCGGTGCATCGACGCACTGCGCGCGAGCGGCGTCGTGGACCTGGCCGCGCACTTCCGGGCCCACCCCGGCGACCTCGTCGTCTGCGCGCAGCAGGTGCGCATCCTGGACGTCAACCAGACCGCGTGCTCGATGCTGGGCGCGCGCAACAAGGAAGACCTGGTCGCGAACCTGCACAAGGTCTTCCTCCCCGAGTCCATGGAGGACTTCGCGGCCGAGGTGCTCCAGCTCGCCGCCGGGGCGCACCACACGGTCACCGACGGCTGGAACGGCACCCTCGACGGCGGGCGGCGCTGGGTGGGCGTCCGCGCCGCCCTGGTGCAGGGCCACGAGCACGACTGGTCCCGGGTGCTGGTCACCACCACCGACCTCACCGAGCGCCGGGAGCTGGCCGAGCGGCTGCAGCGCGTGGAGAAGCTGGAGGCGGTGACCCGCCTCGCGGGAGGCATCGCCCACGACTTCAACAACATCCTCGCCGCGGTGCTGGGGCTCTCCGAGCTGTCGCTGGAGGACGCAGCCCCAGGCACGGCGCTGCACGAGAACCAGCTGCAGATCCGCGAGGCATCCTTGCGGGCGCGCGACCTGGTCCGGCAGATCCTCACGCTGGGGCGACGCGACCACCCCCGCCCGCAGCCGCTGGACGTCGCACACGCGGTGCGCGAGGCGCTGGAGCACGCACGCCGGTGCACGCCCCCGGAGGTGTCCTTCGAGTCGCACCTCGACCCGCACAGCGGCGTCACCCTGGTCGACCCGCTGCAACTGCAGCAGGTGGTGACGAACCTCTGCACCAATGCGCGGGACGCGACGCGGCCGGGAGGGCACATCGAGGTGGACCTGCGCCGGGTGCTGCTGGCTGCCCCCGACGCCGAGGTCCCGGCGGGAGACTGGATCCGCCTGCGCGTGCACGACGACGGCGTGGGGATGGACGCGCAGCTCCTGGCGCGGCTCTTCGAGCCCTACCTGACGACCAAGGCCACGACCGGGGGGCACGGCCTGGGCCTCGCGGTCGTGCACGGCATCGTGACGGGGCTCGGCGGCGCCATCCGGGTCCGCAGCGCGCCCGGAAAGGGCAGCACCTTCGAGGTCTTCCTCCCCCGCGCCCTGCAGCCCTCGGAAGCGCTCCCCTCGCCCGGGGCCCCGCCCCGAGGGCACGAGCACGTGCTGGTCGTGGACGACGAGGAGCTGGTGCGGGTCACCCACCGCCGGGTCCTCCAGTCCCTGGGCTATCAGGTGACCGAGGCCGCGGGGGCCGAAGAGGCGCTGCGGCTGCTCCGCGCCGACCCCGGTAGGTTCGCCGTGGTGCTCACGGACCAGTCGATGCCCGGAGGAACCTCGGGGACCGACTTCGCCCGCGCCTGGCTCGCGGAGAAGCCCTCCGCGCGGATCGTCCTCTGCACCGGGTTCAGCGACGAGGTGGACGACGCGCGGGCACGCCGCATGGGGCTACGGGCGCTGCTCGCCAAGCCCATCCCCCGGGCGGTGCTCGCCACCACGCTGCGGCGGGTCCTGGACGAGCCGTAAGCCGGCGACTGCAGCCCGGGTGCGGCCGAACGACGTCTCTGGAGAAACCGTCTGGCGCGGCGGCCCGAGTCGTGGTTCCATCCGCCGCGGTGGGATCGGCCCGATACAAGATCACGCGGAAGATCGCGGACGGCGGCATGGCCGAGCTGTACCTCGGCGTGCAGCGCGGAGCTGCGGGCTTCGCGCGCCCCATCGTGGTGAAGCGCGTGCGCGCCGCCTACTGCGCCGACCCGGCCACCCGCGAGGCGCTGGTGGACGAAGCGCACGTGGCGATGAGCCTCATCCACAGCAACATCGTGCAGGTCCTCGACCTGGGCTTCGCCGCGGGACGCTACTTCCTGGTGCTGGAGCTGGTGGACGGCTGGGACCTCTCGGTGCTGCTCGACCGGGCCCGCCACTCCGGCCTGCCGCTGCCCCCCGAGCTGGCGCTGCACGTCACCGCCGAGGTCTGCCGCGCGCTGGCGTTCGCCCACGGCAAGGCCAAGGACGGGCAGGCGCTGCACATCGTGCACCGCGACGTGAACCCGCACAACGTGCTGGTGAGCGAGCAGGGGGAGGTGAAGCTCACCGACTTCGGCATCGCCACCGCGCGCACCCGCCGCCGGGCACGGACGCTGGTGGGGGTGGTGAAGGGCAAGCTCGGCTACATGTCGCCTGAGCAGGCCGCCGGCGAGGAGCTCGACGCCCGCTCCGACCTGTTCTCGCTGGGCTGCACGCTCTACGAGGCGGCCGCGGGAGCGCAGCCCTTCACTGGCGGCACCGACCTGGAGACCCTGCTGCGCATGGAACAGTGCGCCTTCCGTCCC
>CAZAIE010000390.1:0-6801 GCA_964485035.1 uncultured Myxococcaceae bacterium
ACGTGGCGCCGCTCGTGCGGCAGGTTCCCGATGGCGTCCACCAGCGCCTGCAGCGCGTCGGCGTTGTGCCCGTAGTCCACCACCAGCGTCGCCCCGCGGTAGTTGAGCAGGTTGAAGCGGCCCGGGGTGCGGCGCACGTCGCTGTCGAAGGTGGCGAGCCCGACGCGGATGGTCTCCCAGGCGATGCCCAGGGACCACGCGGCGCCGGTCGCGGCGAGGCAGTTCTCCACCTCGAAGCGGATCTTCCCGCCCAGGGTGATGGGCACGCCGGTGAGGTCCAGCCGCGTCAGCTCGCGGTCGCCCTCGGCGGCCACCAGCGCGTTGCCGTCCACGAAGAGCACCCGGCCACCTCGCGCGCGATGCGCCACGATCACTGCGTTGCGCGCGTCCAGGGCGAAGAAGATCACCGAGCCGGGGCAGCGCGAGGCCATCGCCGCGGTCAGCGGGTCGGCCGCGTTGAGCACCGCCGAGCCGTTCGGGGCGACGTTCTCCACGATGACCCGCTTCACCGCCGCGAGCTGGTCCGCGGTCTCGATGCCGTTCAGGCCCAGGTGGTCGCCGGCGCCGATGTTGGTCACCACCGCCACGTCGCAGCGGTCGAAGCCCAGGCCCTCGCGCAGGATGCCGCCGCGCGCCGTCTCCATCACCGCCGCCTCGACGCGGGGGTGCATCAGCACCATGCGCGCGCTCTTGGGGCCGCTGCAGTCGCCGGTGTCGATGCGCCGGTCGTCGACGAAGATGCCGTCGGTGGAGGTGAAGCCCACGTGCTTGCCCTGCTTCTGCAGGATGTGCGCGACCAGTCGCACGGTGGTGGTCTTGCCGTTGTTGCCGGAGACCGCGACCACCGGGATGCGCCCGTCGTCGCCCTCGTCGAAGAGGGTGGAGATGATGGCCTCGCCCACCGGGCGGCCCTTGCCGCGCGAGGGCTCGAGGTGCATGCGCAGGCCGGGGGCCGCGTTCACCTCGACGATGGCGCCGCCCTGGTCCTCGAGCGAGCGGCTGACGTCGCGGCAGACCACGTCCACGCCGGCGATGTCCAGGCCCACCGCGCGGGCCGCGTCGACCACCCGCGCCGCGAGATCGGGATCGACCTCGTCGGTGACGTCGTCGGCGCTGCCGCCGGTGGAGAGGTTGGCGTTGCGGCGCAGCAGCACCTTCTCGCCCTTGGCCGGCACCGAGTCCTCGGTGAGCCGCTGCTCGGCGAGCACCGCCTTGGCGATGGCGTCGATGGAGATCTTGCTGAGGGAGGTGGCGTGGTCCTCGCCGCGGCGGGGGTCCTGGTTCTCCAGCTCCACCAGCTCCTTCACCGAGCGCACGCCGTCGCCCCAGACCGTGGGCGGCTCGCGGCGGGCGGCGGCGATGACCCGGTTGCCGATGACCAGCAGGCGGTGGTCGGCGCCGGGGATGAACTGCTCGACCATGATGTGCCGGCCCTCTTCGCGGGCGGCGGCGAAGGCGGCGACGACCTGCTCCTTGTTGCCCAGGTTCACGGCGACGCCGCGGCCCTGGTTGCCGTCGCGGGGCTTCACCACCACCGGCAGGCCCAGCTCCTGGGCGGCGACCCAGGCGTCCTCGGCGTCGGTGACGGAGCGGCCCTGCGGGACCGGAACGCCGACCGCGCGCAGGAGCGACTTGGTCAGCTCCTTGTCTTGCGCGATGGACTCGGCGATGGCGCTGGTGCGGTCGGTCTCGGCGGCCCAGATGCGGCGCTGCTTGTGGCCCCAGCCCATCTGCACCAGGCTGCCGTCGTTGAGGCGGCGGGTCGGAATCCCGCGGCGCTGGGCGGCGCGGACGATGGAGCCCGTGCTCGGCCCGAGGCGGATCTGCTCGTCCATCGAACGCAGCGCCTTGACCGTGGCCGGGACGTCGAAGGGCTTGGACTCGAGCGCCGCGTGGACCAGCTCGAAGGCGTTCTCGATGGCCTTGCGGCCCACGTCCTCTTCCCGGTACTCGACGACCACGAAGTAGGTGTTGGGCTCACCCGCGGGGGCGGAGCGGCTGAACTCGACCTGGCAACCGGCCTCGACTTGGAGCGCCAGGGCGACGCGCTGGAGGCTGAGAGCGAGAGCGGCGCCGGGGACGACTGGGGCAATCTCCCCCATCGGTCCCTTGAGGGTGGGGAGCATTTCCCCAATCCGAGCGCCGAAGGCGGAGAGCTCGGCGGCGGAGAGAGCCAGGCTTTCGAAGTCGACGGAGGCCTCGAGGGCGGTCTTGCGGGACCAGAAGTTCGGGCCACGAAGCGCGCGGATCTTGTTGATCTTCATCGGGAAGTTCCTTCGAGCCGACCGAGCTGCGAGCCCACCGCCTGGTCGGGGCCTCATGCCCCGCGTCTGGGTTCCTGTTCGTCGGCGAGCGGGCATTCTTGCAAGCCCCGAACCTCCCACTGAGTCCCCGATGTAGGCCCCAAGCCCCCGAAACTCGTGCATTTCTGCACAAAGCCACCCGGTCCACGTCCACCCAGTCCACGTCTACCCAGCCGCGCTAACGTGCAGGGCCGCGTATGGGTCCGTGGGCCAACGACCCAGGAGTGAACATGAAGAAGTTCCAAGCAGTGGGGCTGCTGACGCTGTTGACCGCGTGTGACCCCGTCTGTCCAGTAGGGCAGGCCAAGTGTGGCGGCATCTGCACCGACCTCCAGTCCGACGCCATGGCTTGCGGCAAGTGCGGCGAGAGCTGTCCGGCCGGCGGGGCGTGCATCAAGGGCCAGTGTGGATGCCCCGAGGGAACGCAGGCTTGCGGTGGCGTCTGCATCGACACCTCCACCAGCGCGGAGCACTGCGGCGGGTGCGGCCGCGCCTGCGGGCTGGGGACCTGCCAGTCCGGGGTGTGCGTCTGCGCCACCTCTCCCGCGACGGTGCGCTCCTGCGAAGGCAGCCCGCAGTGCGTGGACGTCTCGAGCGATCCCCGAAACTGCGGGGGTTGTGGCGCGGCGTGCAGGACCGGCGCGGTGTGCGCCTCCTCGGCCTGCTCCTGCCCGGCGAGCATCCCCGACGCCTGTCCGGCGGCGTGCGTGGACCTCAGGAGCGACGCCAAAAACTGCGGGACCTGCGGCAACGCGTGTCCGCTGAAGGGAGCGGTCTGTGCGACCGGCGCCTGCGCGTGTCCGGCGGCGCAGCCCGATGCGTGCACTGGCGCGTGCGTGGACCTCAAGAGCGACACCAAGAACTGCGGGACCTGCGGCAAGGCCTGCAACGCCGGCGAGACCTGCGAGGCCGGCGCCTGCGTCTGCCCCAGCCCGGCGACGCTGTGCACCCTCGCCAGCGGCGCCGTCTGCACCGACCTGAAGACCGACCCGCAGAACTGCAACACCTGCGGCAACGTCTGTGGCGCCGGACAGTCCTGCGTGGCGGGGCTGTGCACCTGCGAGTCCGGCAAGCGTCGCTGCGCGGGGCTCTGCGTGGACACGGCCACCGACGTGAACAACTGCGGCGGTTGCGGGACGAGCTGCGGCGTGGGCGAGACCTGCTCCGCCGGCAAGTGCTACGCGCTGGTGTGCGACAAGGAGGGCTGTGCGGGCGGGACGGCCTGCTGCACCTCCGGAGACTGTCCGCTGGCGCACCGCAACGGCGCCGGGGGCACGTACTACGACTGCCACGCGCTGGGCTCGCCCACCCTGGCCGGGAGCTACACCGAGGCGATGGCCACCGCGGCGGCGCGGGCCTGGTCTCCGACGGGGAAGAGCGTCTCCGGCTGCAGCGGCTGCGTGGCGGTGTCTCGGGACACGCAGTGCGGCCAGTGGTGCTGGAGCGGCGGGGTGCAGGGGCTGGCGGCCATCACCAGCGGCGGTGCGGGGTGCGGCTTCTGCCCCACCTCCTCCAGCGGCGCCTTCTACTGGGAGTAGCTACTTCAGCAGGAGCTCGACGAGGTGGCTGCCCAGCGAGCGCAGGCCCTTCTCCAGCACCGCCTGGCCCTTCTCGCTCTCGACCACCGCGCGCATCGTGTCCGGGGCCAGGCCCAGCAAGAGGTTGATGCGCACCACCATCGCCGCGATGCCCGGCCCCACCTCCGCGGGGGCGATGCGCCCCTTGCGCTTGGAGAGCCGCTTCGAGAGCCGGTCCATCACCACGTCGGGTTCCTCGGTCCTCCGTGCGAGCGCCTCCGAGAGGCTCCAGTAGAGGTCGTCCAGCAGCTCGGCGTTGCCGAGCGCCTGCGTCAGCCGCGCGTGCGCCTCCTCGTCGTCGACCGACTGGGCCGCCGCGTAGGTGGGGGTGAGCAGCGTCGCGAGGTCTGCGCGGGTGACGACGTGGACCAGCCGGTCGGAGTAGTAGGCCATGGTCCGCGCACTCTAGCCGCACCCGGTCGGGCGCAGCCGGGTTCTCTGCGCTGGCGCCTGGCTCTGGCTCACTTCACCCGCGCGAAGGCCTGGCGCACCGTGTCCAGCGGGATGCCAAGCGCCCAGCACGCCGCCGCCGCCGCCAGCACGTTCTCGGCCTGGAAGGGCAGGGGGTGGCCGGCGTACAGCGGGACGTCCGCGAGCGCCATCAGCGCGGTCTCGCTCGCACCCTCGGCCAGCACCGCCTTGCCGTCGCGAACGAACGCCGCCCAGCCACCCTTGCCGCGGTGCTCGGCGAGCACGGGGTGCGCGGGATCGATCGCGAAGAAGATCACCCGGCCCGCGCTCAGCCCGGCCATCTCCGCCACCTGCGGATCGTCTGCCTTGAGGACGGCCGCCCCGGATGGAGGAACCATGTCCACCGGGCAGCGCTTCACGGTGTACATCTCGTCCGGCGTCTCGATGCGGTAGCGCGGAACCGGCTCGACCTCGCCGAGGTTCGTGACCACGGCGACGTCGCAGCGATCGAAGCCCAGGCCGTCGCGCAGGATGCCCTCGGCGCCCGCCTCGAAGACCGCCGCCTCCACCGCGGTGTTGAGGAGCAGATCGCGCGCGGCCTCGGGCCCCGCGCAGTCACCGCGCAGGAGCTGCCGCGGGCCCACGAACGCGCCGTCGCTCCCTGCGAAGCCCACGCACGGGCCCGCCGTGGCGAGCGCCTTCACCACCAGCCGGCAGACGGTGGTCTTGCCTCGGGTCCCGGTGACGCAGGCCACGGGGATCCGGCCCGGCTCGCGCGTGAGGCCGCCGGTCGCGGGTCGCACCGGGAAGAGCAGCTCGACGATGGCCTCGCCCACCGGCCGCGGGGAGCCCGAGGCGGGGAGCAGGTGCATGTGCAGCCCGGGGCCGGCGTTCACCTCCACGATGCCGCCGCGCTGCTCCTCCAGCGGCCGGGAGATGTCCTTGGCCACCAGGTCCACGCCGGCGATGTCCAGGCCGACGATGCGCGCCGCGAGCACGACCTGGTCGGCCACGCTGGGGTGCACCCGGTCGGTGCACTCGTGGGCCACGTTCCCGTTGCGCTGGATGAGCACCCGCGTGCCCTCCGCGGGGATGGACTCCGCGTTCAGCCCCTGGCGCTCGAGCTCGGAGCGGGAGGCCGCGTCCAGCTCCACCGGGTTGAGCGGGCACTCGTCCCCGTAGCCGCGGCGGGGGTCGGAGTTGAGCTGCAGCTCGACCAGCTCGCGCACCGGGTGCGTCCCGTCACCGGTCACCCAGGCGGCCTCGCCCCGGGCGGCGGCGACCATGCGATCGCCCACGACCAGGAGGCGGTGCTCCTCGCCTTCGATGTGCTGCTCCACCAGGACCCCGCTGCCCTCCTCGGCGGCGAAGCGCCAGGCGTTCTCCACCAGCTCGCGGGTGTCGAGCTGGGTGAACACCGCGCGGCCGTGGTTCCCGTCGCGAGGCTTCACCACCACTGGCAGGCCCAGGTCCTGGGCCGCGGCCCAGGCGTCCTCGGCGCCCGAGACCGGGCGGCCCTGGGGCACGCTGACGCCGCCAGCGCGCAGGAGGGACTTGGTCAGCTCCTTGTCGCAGGCGATGGCCTCGGCGATGGCCCCGGTGCGGTCGGTCTCGGCGGTCCAGACGCGGCGGGAGCGGGCGCCGTGGCCGAGCTGCACCAGGCTCCCGTCGTTGAGGCGGCGGACGGGGATGCCGCGGGCCTCGGCGGCGGTGACGATGGCCAGCGTGCTGGGGCCCAGGCACACGTCCTCGGCGAGGGACTTGAGGCGGGCGACGGTGCCGGGGATGTCGAAGGGCCGGTCGTGGATGGCGGCCTGGAGCAGCTCGAACGCGGCCGCGAGACAGGCCCGCCCCACCGCCTCCTCGCGATAGCGGACGGCGACCTTGTAGACGCCGGCCTCGCGGGTCTCGCGCGCCTTCCCGAAGCCCACCGGGGTACCGGCCTGGTTCTGCAGCTCGATGGTGAGGTGCTCGAGGATGTGCCCGGCGTAGGTCCCATCGCGCAGCCGCTCGAGGAAGCCCCCGCGCACGCCCAGGCCGCAGCGGTGCTCGATGAGCGTGGGCAGCCAGGCCACCAGGCGGTCGTACAGTCCGGGGATCTTGTCGGAGGGGGAGTCGCGCAGTTCCTCGAGGTCGACCAGGGCTTCGAGCACGGTGCGGCGCGACCACATGTTCGGCCCGTGGATGGCGCGGAGTTCCAGGAACTTCATGGGGAGGATGGGCGCGCGCCGGCAGCGGCGGGCGATGGGAAGGAGGGGTGGCGGACGCTGGGCGCCGCGACGACCGTACGGCTGCGAGTGTGCAAGGTGTTGTCGCCGGCGATCTGGACCGTCCGGCGGCCTCCGGGGCTTTCCCGCGCGCTGCGCTATACACCCGGCCTTGGTCGAAGTACACGGCCCGACGCGGCGCGGGGCCGCGGCGCGGTGCCAGCGGCGCGGTGCCAGACTTGAGGGCCTTGTCAAGCGACAGCAATTTCTGACCCCTTTGCGACATTAAAACTGACCCCTCCC
>CAZAIE010000391.1:0-6799 GCA_964485035.1 uncultured Myxococcaceae bacterium
GTAGTGCTCCGTGATCGGCGCGGGGATGTCGCCGCGGCTGATGCGCTCAACGTCGCCGCCGTGGCGGGAGGCGTCGGCGCGCGTCGCGAGCTTGCCGGCCACCGCGGCTCGGGAGAGCGCTCCGGCGTCGGCGACGAGCGCGCTCACGGCGTCGATGCAGGTGTTCAGGTTGTTGCGGATCTCGTTGAAGTCGCCGCGGTAGTTGTCGGTGATCCGCTGGGGGATGTCGCCGCGGCTGATGCGCTCGACGTACTCGGCGGCGACGTTGAGCGGGCCGATGACGGCGTCGAGCGTCGCGTTCACGCCCTCGACGATCTTGCGGAAGTCGCCCTGGTGGCGGGAGGCGTCGGCGCGGGTCGCGAGCTTGCCGTCCACCGCGGCGGCCGAGAGCCCCCGGGCGTCGGTGATGAGCGCGTTCACCGCGTCGATGCAGCCGTTGAGGCTGTCCTTGATGTGGTTGAAGCCGCCCCGGTACTCCTCGGCGATGCGCGGAGGGAGGTCGCCGCGGCTGATGCGGGCGACGTACTGCGCCGCCACCTCCAGCGGTCCCACGATGGCGTCGAGCATCTCGTTGTTCCCGCGCAGCAGCTCCGCGAAGCCCCCCTGCAGCTTCTTCACGTCGCCGCGGGCGGAGAGCTGTCCGGCCTTGGCTGCCTCAATGAGCCGGCGCGTCTCCGCCGACATCGTCGCCAGCGCCGAGCGGGCTTGCTCGAAGCTCTGCGCCAGCAGGTCGCGGGGCGACCGCGGCTCGACGCGTGCCTCGAGGTCGCCCTTCCCGAGCGCGGACATCCCTGCGGCGACACCCTGGACGTAGGCGATGGTCTGCCGGAAGGAGTCCGCGAGCTGACCGACCTCGTCTCCCGAGCGGTGCGTGACCGCCTGGTCGACGTCTCCCTGGGCGAGGCGCTACGCGACGGCGGCCATCTCGCGCAGCGGGCGGGTGATGGCGCGGGTGAGCAGCACGCCCAGCACCAGCGAGAGCAGGATGATGAGCGCCAGTGCCGCGGTGGTGTTGCGTACCACTGCCTCGGTCTGCCGGGCATTGGCGAGCGTGCTCTCCTGGCCCGCGCCAACCTTGCGCTCCACCAGGCGGCGGATGCGCTCGCGCGCGGTGTTTTCCCGCGGGATGGCGTTGGTGAGCGCCTCCTGGGCCTCCTCGCGGGTGCCCGTCCGCAGCACCCGCGCCACCTCGTCCATCTCCGCGACGTACAAGCCCCAGGCCTCCGAGAACGCGTCGAAGAGGGCCCGGCCCTCCTTGGTGAAGATGCCGGACTCGTAGTCCTTGGCCGCGGCCTCCACTTCCCGTCGGCGCTCCACGAGCAGCTTGAGGTAGGTCTCCTGCATGTCCTGGTCGTCGGTGAGCAGCGCGTCGCGGATGCTGGCGCGCATGCGCTGGAACGACGCCGAGATCACCTCCAGCTCGCCGAGCGGCTTGGCCACCCGCTTGTAGAGGCGGTCGTCGGAGTTCTGGATGGTGCGCAGGTTCTGCAGCGTGAAGGCGCCCACCCCGGCCATGAGCAGGGCGATGAGCACGTAGCCGCCCACCAGCTTGGTCCCGATTCCCAGTCGCTTGAGCATCGTCCACCCCGGTCCCCGGGAGCGGTCTCACCCAGGGCGTGCGGGGAATTGCAAGTCGTGCGCCTGCCTCGGACCCACAGTGACGCCCTCAGATTCCCTCGGCCTTTCCAGTTCGGGGGGGAAGGGCCGTGGCGACCTGTGGGGCGCGGGCGACCTGTCCGGCTGGGGCCTGGGGTATACCCACGCGCCATGTGCTTCGCGGACCTGTGCGTGAGCTGTGGGCTGTGCTGTCGGGGGCCCTTCTTCCGCTACGCCCTCCTGACCGAGGACGAGGTCGCGAGGCTCGCGGAGCTGGGCGTGCCGACCGCGCGCAGGCGTAACGGACAGCCGGCCATCCGCCTCGGCTGCCAGGCGCTGCGGGGCACCGCCTGCTCGGTCTACGAGGAGCGCCCCAAGGCGTGCCGGGCGTACTTCTGCCAGCTCGCCTTCCGGGTGAGGGACGGGCTCATCACCTTCGAGCGGGCGCAGGAGGTCATCGCCCGGACGCAGGCGGTACTCGCGCAGATCGAGGCCGAGCTGCCCCCGCCGCAGCCCGACGACCCGCCCTCGTCCATCGAGCGGGCGTACCAGTACGGGCTCGTCTCCGGCCCGGCGCTGCTGCGTCAGGCCGAGGCGCTGTTCCGCGAGCACTACCTGGGGCCCGAGCAGCCGTAGGTCGTGCTTCAGTCGTAGTGCTCGACCTCGGGGAGCGGGAAGGTGCGATGGCGCTGCTCCTCCCAGGTCGACACCGTCGGGGCGGGGGAAGGCAGGGTCGGCGAAGGCGCCCACGGCCACGGCGACGAAGCCCTCGAGCGAGCGGATCCTCCAGCAGACGGTCGAGGCGCAGACCGGGCAGAACCGGAACAGCACCTCGTCTCCGTCATCGACCTTGCGGATCCACTCGAGGTGGCGCCTTCGACGCGCACCGCATCCTCGGGGAACCGGGCCTGGACCCCGAAGACGCTACCAGTGCGGCGCTGGCAGGAAGGGCAGTGGCAGATGCTGACGCGGGCACTCCTCCTCGCAGTGGAGGCGGACCCGTCCACAGGCACAGCTCGCGGTTCGCGTGATCATCGGGGTCCCGGGAGAGAGAGGAGGACCCCGACGATACACGCCGGCCGGACCGAGGCTGTCTGTCGTCGGTCAGCGGTTGTGCTGCATCGCGCCGACGCCGGCCGCGGGCCGTGCCCGCTCGTTGCTGAGCGCCTGGCGCAGCTTGGGCATCGCGTCCGCGAGGATGACGTTGGTGAGCATGCCCAGCTGGACCTTGGAGGTGTCGCAGAGGATGCCCCAGAGGAACTCGGGCCCGACGTTCGCCAGGACCACCAGCTTGTGGCCCGTGAGGTCGATGAGCACGTAGCGGTCGATGGCCGGGAAGTTGGCCCCCTTCAGCGAGTCCTCGAGGAACCCGCTCACGCGCGTGAACAGGGCGCAGCCCGCAGCGTTGGAGTTGAAGCCGATGATCGACTGTGCGTCCGCACGTCCGAAGATGTCCGACGCGAGCAGCCCGTCGGCCATCTGCCGCTTGAACTCCTCGAACACTTCCCGAATCCTGGCGATATCCATCGAGTGCTCCCTTGTGTCGCGTGTGAACTCGCACTGCACGGCCCAGCTCCGCACTTCCTCCAGCACCGCCGCGGGGACCTCCCGCTTCAAGCCCTCCCCGCGCTCGGCGCAGTCCAGCAGCTCCTTGAAGGTGTAGGTGAGGTGCCCGGAGTAGGTGCGCTTCACCGGCACGAACATGGCGGCGAGCTTCGGCCAGCGCAGGATCTCGAGCAGCGCCGAGGCGACGTGCTGGAGGAGCTGCGTGCGCAGGGTCGGTTCATCGACGAGCTTCCAGGCGATGACCGTCTCCGCGAAGTTCCAGCCGTTGCGCTTGCACTCCTCGACCACGCTCTGCAGCGCCGAGTCGTCGCAGAAACCGCGCGCGACCAGTCGCTGGCGGAAGGTCTGCGGCTCGGTGCTCGCGGTGATCCACGCGATGCGGCCGGAGGCGTAGAAGATGCGCCCGCTCTCGGTGCCCGAGCAGATGACGATCTCCCCGTCGGCCTTCGAGCTGGTGCAGTCCGTGAGGATCTGGAAGAGCGTGTCGTGGCCGCTCTGCAGCTCGACCGTGGGGGTCAGGGCGGCATCGATCGCCTCGGCGACCTCGTTCGTCTCCAGGGATTCGTCGCTCGCGCGCATCGCCGGGATGTCTATTCACGAACGATCGGCCGCGCCATTCGAGCTGGAGGTCATCCTCCCGAAATCATTGGCGGTTATGGAGTTGCCCCACTTTTCGAGCGGGGGCGGATCCGGTCGTCCGCCTCCGGGAAATTCCTCTCCCGGCGATGGAACGGACCCTGCCCGGGAGGGGCAGAGCGGCTCGGCAGAGGGACCTCGGCGACACGACAATGGAGCCGGCCGAAGGGCGGGCTTCGCAAACTCAGACGCAGCTCGGTCCTGACTGCACTACCTGCTCTGACGGCCCGGCCTACTTCCCGCCCACGAACCCGCGCTTGCGCATCAAGGCGTCGATGCCCGCGTCGCGGCCGCGGAAGGCGCGGTAGCTCTCCTCGGGGTCCACGGTGTTGCCCACCGCGAAGACCTTCTCCAGCAGCTTCTGCGCGAGCGCCGCGTCGTACGGCCCCTTGCCTGCGCTGAAGGCCTCGTACGCGTCCGCCACCAGCGTGTCCGCCCAGAGGTAGCTGTAGTAGCCCGCGGAGTACGAGTCGCTGCCGAAGATGTGGGCGAAGTGCGGCGTGCGGTGCCGCATCACGATCTCCCGGGGCATGCCCAGCGCCGCGAGGGTCTCGCGCTCGAACGCCGCCACGTCGATTGAGGTCGCGCCGGCGAGGTGCAGCTTCATGTCGATGAGCGCGCTGGAGAGGTACTCGGAGGTCCCGAATCCCTGGTTGAAGGTCGCCGCCTTGGTGATCTTCGCGACCAGCTCGGCGGGGATGGGCGCGCCGGTCTGGTGGTGCAGCGCGAACCGCGAGAGCACCTCCGGGGTCGAGAGCCAGTGCTCCAGGAGTTGCGAGGGGAACTCCACGAAGTCGCGCGCGACGGAGGTGCCCGAGAGCGAGGGGTAGCGCACGTTCGACGAGAGCCCGTGCAGCGCGTGGCCGAACTCGTGGAACAGCGTGGTGGCGTCGTCCCAGCTCACCAGCACCGGCTCGCCCGGCTTGCCGGCCACGAAGTTCGAGTTGTTCGAGACCAGCGTGGGGATGTCCGCGTCGAACCGCTCCTGGGCGCGGAAGGCGTCCATCCACGCGCCGCTGCGCTTGTGCTGCCGCGCGAAGGGGTCGAAGTAGAAGAGGCCCACGTGCTTGCCGGTCGCCTTCTGCCGCACCTGGAAGACCTGCACGTCACGGTGGAAGAGGGGCACGCCCTCGGCGGGCACGAACTCGAAGCCGAGCAACTCGCCGGCGACCCAGAACATCCCCTCGCGCAGCTTGTCGAGCTGCAGGTAGGGCTTCACCTCGGCCTGGTCGAGGTCGTACTTCGCCTTGCGCACCTTCTCCGCGTAGAAGCGGTAGTCCCACGGCTCGATGGTGAGCTTCGCGCCCTCCTTGTCGGCCACGGCCTGCATGTCCGCGACCTCCTCGCGGACCCGCGCGACCGCCGGCTTCCACACCGCCTCGAGCAGGCCCATCGCCCGCTCCGGGGTCTTGGCCATGGTGTTCTCGAGCCGCCAGTGCGCGTGCGTGGCGAAGCCCAGGAGCTGGGCGCGCTCGGCGCGCAGCGCGAGGATCTCCTTGGCCAGCGCCTTGGTGTCGCGGGCGTCGCCGTTGTCGCCGCGGCGCACGAACGCCTGCCACACCTTCTCGCGCAGGTCGCGCCGCGTGGAGTAGGTGAGGAACGGCTCCACCGACGAGCGGGTGTTGGCCACGGTGTACTTGCCCGGGAGGTTGCGCGCCTGGGCGTCGGCGGCGTAGCCCGCGCGCACCGACTCCGGCAGCCCGGCGAGGTCGGCCTCGGTCTCCAGGGTGATGAAGGTCCCCTCGTCGGCGAGCACGTTCTGCCGGAAGGTGGTGAACAGCGAGGCGAGCCGCTCGTTGATGGCCACCATGCGCTTCTTGCCCGCGGAGTCGAGCCGGGCGCCGGCGCGCACGAAGTTCGTGTAGTAGAGCCACACCAGGCGCTGCTGCTCGGGGGTGAGCTGGGCCTTGGCGGGCGATTCGTAGATCGCCTGGATGCGGGCGAAGAGCGGGCCGTTCTGGACGATCTCGTCGGCGAAGGCGGCCAGGCGCGGCGCCATCTTGCGCTCGACGGTCTGGTAGTCGGGCGTGGCGAGGCTGGCGCCGAAGACGCCGAACACCGCGTTCACGTCGTTGAAGAGCCGCCCCGAGCGCTCCAGCGCGGCGATGGTGTTCTCGAAGTCCGGCGCGGCGGGGTTTGCAGCGATCGCGGCGATCTCCTTGCGGTTCACGTCCATGGACGTCTCGAGTGCGGGCTCGAAGTGCTCGACGCGCACCTGGTCGAACGGGGGCACGCCGCCGTAGGGACCGGTCCACGGACGCAGCAGCGGGTTGGCGGTGTCGGTGTGCATGCTGCGGGCCTCCTGGGTCGTGGCGCAGCCTCCTGCAAGGAGCAGCGAGGCGCTGGCGGTGACCGCGACGAGCGTGCGCATGGGGCTTCCTTTCATGGTTGCGCGAGCTCCCTTTTCTACACGGGTTCGGCCTGGGCGCCCGTGGATTTGCGCGGGGCGCCGGGAGCTGTGGACTTGTGGACTGGGTCGACGCAGTGGGCCCATCCTGACGCGGATGTGGACCTGCCTCGCCATCGCTGGGGTGCTAACCGCCCTGGGTGTCTTGAGCCTGGGGCTCCCGGGCGGGCTCGTGCTGGTGGCGTTGCGTCCGCTGCTGGTGCGGCTCTACCCGCCTGGCCGTGAGGTCTACGAGGACGAACGGCTCTGGCCGGCGGCGCTGCTCACCAGTGTCCTGGGGCCGCTGGCCGTCCCACTGGGCTGGGCGATCGCCCAGGTCGTGGTGGCTCCTGAACGCCTTGCCTGGGGCGCCGCGGTGGCCGCTCTCGTGGCGCTGGTCCCCCTCTGCGTCGCGGTGCTGTGGTTCAACCGCAGGGTCGGCTGAGTCAGGGACCGCGGACGGTCCTGGCGACGAGGTCCAAGTCCAACACGGCGTCGGGCTGCGACGGCGGACCGACGACCACCTGCAGGGCCTTGAGCGTGGGACGGACCCGGAATGAGGCTCGTGTGCCTCCGGTCGCCTCGTGGAAGGTGAGCGAGGAGAGCGTCCCGTGG
>CAZAIE010000392.1:0-6791 GCA_964485035.1 uncultured Myxococcaceae bacterium
GGTGGGGGAAACCGGACCGCATGAGCGGCACCGGCGCCCCCATCCACCAATGTCCCGTCGCACGAAGCGAGCCGCGAGCGCGCCCGTCCCCGTTGCCCCCCAGACCTCGAGGTCCAGCGGCGCCCCGCCCCGACACTTCGTCGGCGAGGGGGCCGTCCGGCCGCTCGGTCCGCCGGCCCAGCCGCTCCATCCGCTCGATCTGTTCCGGGCCGGGACCGAGACGTGGACCGTCCTCGCCGACGGCGCGGGAGACCTGTGCGCGGTCGGTCACGCCGGCCGGGAGCTGCTTTCTCCGGGGTCCCGCCGCGAGCTGAATGCCCAGGAGCGGACGGCCACCCCGCGCTCGCTGCTGTTGGAGGAGTTCTGGCTCTTCTCCCTGCGTCACGTGGAGCCGCTCAAGCCGGTGCCAGGGCTCGACGACCCCATCGAGGTCGGCGGGGTGCTGTTCGGCCCCTTCCCCGGCCCTGGCGCCGCCCGCCCGGGTCGGCTCACGGTCACCCGGGGCGAGCTCCTGGACGCCCTGCTCACCGGGACCTGGCACCCGTTCCGCGTCCTCGCCGGCTCGCGCGAGCACGGGACCGTCTCCGGGGCGCTGCTCGCGGCGGGGGCCGAGGACCACACCGCGGTCGGGCACGGGCTGGTGCTCGCCTACCCGCTGCCGCCCGGGGCGGTGGAGCTGGGCGAGGGCGGCAACGCCGACCTCGTGCGCGGGCTGCTGCACGACCTGCTCAGCGCCATCCGCAGCGACCAGGCGGAGGAGGGCGTGGGCACGCTTCGCCAGCGCGAGCTGCCGGTGGTGAACCGCGCGGCGCTGGAGGCCTCGCTGGAGGTCCGCGGGTTCAAGGTGGTGGGCGACGAGGCCACGCGCCGGCGCAATGGCTTGCTGGGAGGGTTGTTCCCCGAGCGCGTGCGGCTCCCCCCGTCGGCGACGCTCGAGGACCTGCTCGCGCTCACGCGGGTGGCCCTGGCCGAGCTGCCCGGTTACCCCAGCCGGCACATCGAGGCGGTGCATCGGCGGATGCGGCTCGCGGAGGTGTGCTGGACCCCCGAGGGCCACAGCGGGCTCTGGCCCATCGCCGCGCAGTGCCCGGCCATTGAGGTGCGGCGCAGCGCCGCGGACCAGGAGGGGCGGCTGGTGTCGCCGCCGGGACGCCGCCAGATCGACGCCGGGCGCAGGGAGGCCGCGCTCGAGGCCACGGCGCGGGAGGTGGGCTTCCAGCTCGATCCCGGCTTCCTGGTCTGCACGCAGGACCTCCTGGAAGTGGAGGTCGAGCTGCTCGACGGACCTGGCCCCGGGGATCTGCGCGTGGTGGTTCCTCGAGGCGACCGCCTCGACAAGGCGCTGGCCTGGAGCTTCTCGGGCACCCGACGGTGGGTCCGCCACGCGGGGAAGGTCCAGGGACTCATCCACCCTGCGGGCAACGGCCGGGACTTCGACCTCGCCTTGGTCATCCGCGGTCCGAAGGCCGTGGCGGTGCGGAGGGTGACGGTGCGACGCGTCTAGGGCGCTGGGAGGTCGACCGCCAACTCCGGCTCGGAAGGGGAAGGGACTGTCCTCTTGGGCCCCGCAAGCCGCTGCTGGCGACCGCCCGAACGAGCCGCTGCTGGATTGCAGGGACCGCCTCGGGATTGCCTCGCCCGCAGCCAGCTGCCGCACGGACTTCGCTCGAGTGGACCTGGGGACAGTGGCCAGGGGTCCTGGAGGTGGAATGGCGTGATCAGGAAGTATGCTGCCCGAAAACCGCCTTTCGGGAAGCATACTTCCCGTTGTCTGCGGGCCGCGGATTCAACCCCCGACCATCCCGGGGCAGTACCGGCAATCCCGGGGCTTGGACTCGAGCAGGATTTGCCTTTGGCCTCGGGGCCTCTGTCTGTCACGACCCCTTCAAAGCCCACCCTCCAACGACTGGACGCGTGCGGTGTCGACTCGGCACCTCGCTGACGCGGATGACTGTCGAGCGCGCCGGGGACGATCAAGCATTCCGGGTCGCCAGATCGCCCGGAAGCGCCGGTGATGGCTTCTCGACCGAGAGCAGCGCGCCCAGCCGCCGCCGGGGCTCCTCCTGCACCGCCTCGTGGACGACATGGAAGCCCACCGCCGAGAAGTGGCTCCGCGCCGCCGCGTACTCCTCCTCGTCCGGGGTGCTCACCAGCAAGAGACCCCGGCGGGGAGCGAGCAGGGCGTGGGCGTGCGCGAAGATCGCCCGGGGCGTCAGCCGGGAGAGCGGGAGGCCCCAGCACAGCAGCGGGTCCTCGGTGACGAAGGGCTCGGTGAGGAAGGCCAGATCCAGCGGCTCTTGGAAGGCGAGGAAGTCCTGGGCGTGGTACCGGCCGTCCCGGACCCGGGCCGCGTGGAAGACGCCGTAGTCGTAGCGCGTGCGCAGGTCCACGAAGCGCCGCCAGGCGTCGAACTCGATGCCGTGCAGCGTGGCTTCGATGCCGAACGAGGCGAGGAGCGTGTCCACGGGGACGGCGTGAGCGAAGGTCCGGCAGCCCACGTCGGCGACGATCAGCCGGCGGCCGGACCACCCCGTCGCGAACCGCTCCCAGGGGAACCGGCGGAGCCAGCCGGCGAACTCCGCCTGCTGTTCGGGGACCCCGGGCAGCACCGCGTCGTCCGCGACCGGACGTTGCAGCCGGATGCGCGAGCGCAGTGCGAAGTCCACGCGGTTGCGCAGGTCGTACAGGAGGCGGAGCACCCGGGAAGAGTAGCGACCCGGAGCGGCAGGCCCAAGCCCTGGCCCAGCGGGTGGGTGGTCACTCCACCAGGTTGAGGTCGTCGAACCGAGCCTCGCCCGCAGAAGGGGTCGGAGACGAAGAACCCGCGATGAGGTACACGCCCAGCGCCGTCGGCGGGAAGGGCGCCGCCTCGCTGAAGAGGACGGTCCAGTCGCTGGCGGCTCCCCGCGTCTCCCAGACGATCTGCCCGACCTGCTCGCGCAGCCGCCAGGCGGCGTGGGCCACCGGGTCGTAGGGGACGGCGGCCAGGCTCTTCCCCGAGCCGCCCTGCCAGTGCCTGGCGAAGAGGGTGCCGCCCGACTGGGTGAACTCGATCTTCCCGCCGGTGTCGGGGGTCACCAGCGTGAACGCCACCCAGGGACCCGAGGAGGTCGACACCATCTGCGGCACGGCCACCGAGACGGGGCCCGCGGTGAGGTCGTAGAGCTTCGCCGACCCGAACCCGGCCTCGGACGGCGCCGAGCTGCCCGGAACCAGGATGGCGGAGTCGGCCTGCGAGTACGACGCGCCCCCCAGTGCGTAGGAGTTGAACCAGCCGCTGCCCAGCGTGCTGCCGGTGAAGGCGTCCACGAAGGTCGCCGGCGGGCAACCGCGACCGACCGGAGCGCCGCCGTTGACCGGGCCGAAGCGCGCCCTCCCCGGCGAGGAGACCCGCTCGAAGGTGCCGGCGCCGAAGGAAACCCAGGCGCTCCGGGTGAAAGGGGGCGTGGCGACGCTGGTGAGCGGGGCCCACGCCGCGCCGTCGGGGCTGGTCTCGAAGAAGACCGCGCCGTGGGACTCGCGCAGCCGCCAGCGGGCGTGCGCGACCGGGTCGTAGGGGATGGAGGCGAGCGTGGTCAGCGCTCCGCGGGCCCAGCTCCGCGAGTCGAGGTGGCCGGAGAGGGTGGTGAGCTCGAGGCCCGCGTCGTTGTCGCCGAGCTTCAGGAAGGTGGCGGCCGAGGTCGAGGGGTTGGTGACCTCGCGGACCTCCAGGCCGATCTGCGAGTCCGTGAGGTCGTACTGGTAGGTGGCGCCGTAGAAGCTGTAGGCCGAGCCGTTCTGGTTGGCCCTGAGGGTGACGGTCACCTCCCCGGCCGCCTCGGTGACCAAGGCGCCGCTGGCGACCGTCCGTCGCGCCCAGAGGTTGGGGTTGGCGACGCCGTCCGCGAAGTCGTCGGCGAGGAGCCCGAAGGTCCCGCACCCGGTGCCCGTATCGGCATGGGCAGCGTCGGCTCCCGGGATCGAAGCGTCGGGCGCTCCGCCATCGAACCCGGCGACCGAGGCGTCGGCCCCAGCGATCGCGGCGTCGGTGGCGGCATCTGCGAACCCGCCAGCGATCGCGGCGTCGGGGGCGGCGGCATCTGCGAACCCGGGGAGCGCGGCGTCGCCATCCGGCGAGGCATCGAGGGAGGCCCGGGCCGAGTCGGCACTGCTGGCGTCGGACCGAGGCGTGGCGGAGAAGGGGACCGAGCCGCAGCCGGCGAGGAGGCAAGCGAGGGCGGCTGGCCAGCGACGGCGCATCGTCACTCGAATCGCGGGCCGATGAGCCCGATGGCGACCATCACCCCGCAGATCACCCCGAAGACCACGAAGGTCCACTTGAAGGCCGCGCGCAGGCTCGCGTAGCTCTCCGGGGTGGCGGTGGTGATGCGCACGCGCCGCTCCGGGCTCGCCCCCACTGAGCCGTCGGGGAGGACCACCCCGGCGACGTAGACGTAGTCGCCCTCGAAGATCCCGGACTCGCTCCAGCGAGGCTCCTGGAACAGCGCCGGGTGGTCGTCGGGCTGCAGGCCGTTGTTGGCGAGGAAGGCGCGGACCTCGGGCTCGGAGATGGGCCGGTTCTCGAGGTCGGGCTCGGTGTCGGTCCAGGCCCCGGCGACGTCGGTGACCACCACCCGGTGACCCGCCTCGTCCTCGAGCGCGAAGTCCGAGGCCAGCTCGCGGGACAGCTCCACCCGGAGGATCTTGTGGCCCCTCGACGTCACCTCGTGGCCCAGCTCCGCGCGCACCCTCGCCGCCGCGCGGCCGGAGAACGGGGCGCCCACCAGCGGCTCCGGTCCTGGGACCACCCGGCCCTGGAGCACCACCGGGCCGGAGCGGGGTAGCGCGTCGAGCCGCGCCGCCGGTGCCGAGAAGATCCGCCGCAGCCTGGCCAGCCGTGGACCCAGCGCGAACGCGGCGATGACCGCGAACATCGAGAAGATGGCGATGCCCACCCATCCCACGTGCCACATCGGGTCGCGGACCGAACCTCCGGCCCGCCCTCCTTTCGCTCAGCAGCCCTGCCCGCACACCTGCCTGCCGTCGAAGCAAGTGGTTCCGTGGCGGTGGATTGTCGGCGGTGGGGAGCGCGGTCCGCAACTGGTACGCCGGGCTGCGCGCGGCGAGCCGTCGTCGTCGTCGGCCGCGCCGGGGCTTGCCGGGCCCGCCGTCTTCCCCTGCCTGCCTCCGGGGTTTCCCCTGCTTGCCATTGCTGCTTTGCAGCATTAGGTTGCCCCGCGTCGAGCGAAACAAGAGCGTAGGCGGGGGGCGTCGAGTCGTGCTGCGCTGCACAGAAAGGACGTACCAAGTTGGCGTTCCAGGAGCTGCCGGGCGGCCTCCGGATGGAGTACGAGGTCGCGGGCGGCGGTGACCGGGACGTGGTCCTGGTCCACGGAAACTTCGCCAGCCTGCGCTGGTGGAGACCGGTCTTCGCCCGTGTGCCGAAGGGCTTCCGCGTCTGGGCCATCAGCGCGCGGGGGTTCGGCCTCACCACTGCGCCGGGGACGGGCTGCTCGCTCTCTCAGCTCGCGCAGGACCTGGAGGCCTTCGCCCAGGCCCAGAAGCTGGAGCGCTTCCACCTGGTCGGCCACTCGCTGGGCGGGGCGGTGGCCACGCAGTACCTGGTCGACCGGCCCCAGCGGGTGGCGAGCCTGCTGCTGGTCGCCCCGGCGCCCACCTCGGGCCTCGCGCGGCTGCGCACCGGCCCGGGGAGGATGGCCCGCCTGCTGCGCGCCTACGACACCGACAGCCCGACGGCGGTGCTGCGGCTGCACACCGCGCTCAGGGTGGGCCGGCTGCTGGGGGCGCACCGGTCGGTGCTCGCCTCGGCCATCGAGGAGATGCTGGGCCAGGTCCGGCTGCCGCCGGAGGAGCTGCGCACCCTGGTCGACGACGCCGCGCGGGTCGAGCCGGACACGACCGTGGGGTTTCTGCACGAGCTGCAGCACTGGGACGTGCGCCGGCCGCTGCGGCTCTTGAAGACCCCCACGCTGCTCCTCTGGGGCGCCCGGGATCCCATCGTCCCGCGGGACGCGATGGTGGACTCGGTGCAGGACTTCCGCCGCGGCGAGCTGGTCATCTGGGACGACGTCGGCCACTCGCCCCAGTTCGAGCAGCCGGAGCGGTTCGTGTCCACGCTGGCCGGGTTCGTCGAGGGGACGAGCCTGGTGGGGCGCCTGCGCCGGGCCCTGGGGCGGTCCTCCACTCCGCCTCCGGCGGCGGCCACGGGGTGAAGTGAGGAAGGGGCTGCTTCCCCAGGGAGCGGGAGTCCCCGGCTTGCCGTCGCCGGTCCAGGCAGTCTTCAATGGCCCGCGGAGGACGGCATGACCCTGAACGACTTCTTGCAGCTCAGCTACGCCTGGGCCGATCGGCAGGCGCTGCTCGTCCTCCTCGTCGCGGTGCTCATCCCGGTCGTGGGGACGGTGCTGGCGTGGATCGGCAAGGGCGGGCGCACCGATGCGGACGGCCGCTTCATCGCCAGCGCGGTGGTGGCGGTGGCCTTCCTGGGGGTGCTGGTCGAGCTGGCGGCCATCTTCGTGGCGCGGGCCGTCCATGGCGTGGGGGTGTTCGACGCGAACCTCTTGCTGCTGCTCGCGCCGTTGCTCTGCCTGGCCGGGTCCCTGCTCGGCATCCGCCTGGTCTTCCCGCTGAGCGAGCTGGGGAGCATCCGCACCGCGATGGACGTGGGGCTCTTCGTGGTCGCCTGCGGCGCCGCGCTCTGGTTCCTCTCCAAGTTCCGCGGCTGGGGCATCGTCTTCTTCGGAGGTCTGGGGCAGCTCCTGCTCCTGGGGGCCGTGGCCGCGTTCTTCCTC